>JACREQ010000113.1 GCA_016218155.1 Bacteroidia bacterium | reverse complement strand
CAGACAAGCTCCAGAAAAAGCAAATCAAAGTTAAAAAAATTGGAAGGGGGAATGAGAAGCTAAAATCCTTGGGCCAATAATGGGCTTATTTCTTTTTCTTGCCGCCCATTTCCTTTAGGATTGTTTTAGCGATATGAGAAATCAATTTGATTTGTTCCTTCGGCTTATTTTGCAGGAGGCTTAATACTTCACGGGTGCCCGGCTGCCGCCTGATTCTACTCCACCACGCCACAAACAATTTTCTAGCCTTTCTCATACCATTCATTTGTAGCCGCATTCCTTTGTTTAGGAATATCATTCGTATCAAGTCTTGGCAATTCATAAATATTATTTTGGGAAATGTTCGCGATATCAACTACAGTTGTTAAAGCAAGCTTACATCCTTTGTCTTTTAAAATATCTATAGTGTTTTCATTATAATTTCCATATGGGTAGCACATAGTCCAACTTGAAATATCCACACCAACAGATTCCAAGAAGGCTAATGATAAATCAATTTCATTTTCTTGTCTTTTTTTATCAAGAGTAGATAGCCAATAATGGTCATAACCATGACTGCCGATGTGCATGCCATTTCTTTTCAAACATTTAATTTGGTCAATGTTCATATATAGTTCTCTGCTAAACATTTCTTCTTTGAGCCCAACATATTTTTCAAATAGATGATTAACTATTTTTTTTCTAACTTCTTCTTCTAACCCTTTCTGCAATATCCGCTTTATGAAAATCACTTCTTCTGTATCATGTCGATCCTTTTTATCAATGGTTTCCCAATAATGCTCATTACTTTTTAATTTATATTCATCTCGATATTGATTAAGCAAATCAAAGATTGATTCTATTATGCACTTTTTATCGGGCGTAGATGCCAAAATGAAATGTATTTTATTTACATCTAATACTTCATGTTTTGTGATTGCTTTAATGGGCGGATAAAATGATCCTTGTAATCCTTTCTCGTTCAAAATTGGGAAAATATTAATAAAGTGGTCAATATAAGCGTCATCAAATGTAAGCAAAACTGCTTTTTGAGGCAGCGGCTCAATACCTTGCACAGCTTTTATTAACTGCTCCATAGTAACAATACAGTAATGCTTATGTAAATATTCCAATTGTTCTTTAAAGAATTCTATGTCTAATCCTTTTATTTCGGGAAATCTGGATGACTTTAAATCCCTAACATAGTGATACATTATAATTGTTATTTTGCGATTAATCTTGGTTTCTCCTATATATTAGGCCTATCTTGGTCGCTATCGCCTTTAAATATAATATAATTTTCACGATTTGTTTTATAAGCAAAAGTAATATCAACATTTTGTTTTTCGAAGGGCTCAAAATAGTTGGGGATTACAACTTCATTATTTCTTTTGGAAAAGCCCCATGAATAAAATATTGTTTCATCTATGCCGGAGTTTAAACAGTCTAAATACTCTGCATTCTCTTTGGTTAGCAGCTTACGCAATTCACTTGTTAAAGGATGAGAAACAAGCTCGCCATAAATATCGACTATCCTTAAACAACAAGACTCTTTAATGGTGATTTTACGCATAACTATAATCGACACCAAGTTCTCAGATAAATATATCCCAAAAAAACGATATTTATACACTGGATGATTACAAAATCTATTATAAAGATAAATTAATGATTTTTTGGGGCTAATACTACACGGCATGTTCCCAACATTTCTTATGTCATTAATCTCTTTGACGGAAACTGAAGCATCAGCCTTTTCCTCGCCACTTCTGGTCATTTTGTCTTTAACGCAGATTATTTCAAAAGAAGAGACGCTAGTATTCAATAAATAATAATGATTTAAAGTCCCGCTTTTAAATTCCAAATATCTATATATCCTATTCGCGATTTCGCTAGTGCCAATTGCCCCGATTGAATTTGGCTGATAGATGTCTTCTAAATAATTTAGCAAATCTAATCCAATTCCTTTCCCGATCCCTTTCTTTAAAGTGCTTTTTTGCTCAACTTTCCATATAGCTAGCCAAATATCCCGTTCCATTGATAATTCTGGATCAAAATGCCAGGTAGGGATAAATCCTAAAATTGCATCAAATTTATTAGTCACTGTATTGTAGGCAACAATAAAATTAAATATTCCTTTAGATCGATTCAAATATTGCCATTTTAATAAGTTTGCATTTTTAACAAGGATATGATTTTGTTTCCAGCTTTCATTTATAAAATCTTGAAGTTTATCTATTTCTTCAAGTTTGCATAAACGGACTTCATACATGATTATTTCCTCAAAACATCTTCGATAGAAGTATTATTTTTCTTGCCAAGAATATTATTCGCCAAGGCTTTAACTAAACACTTCGGGAGATAGAAGGTGGGATCTTTTTCATTCAAATTTAATAATATCTGATAAACTACATCAATACCAATGATGTCAATCACACGAAAAACATTTCTTCCATTATATAATTTATTATCAATTACATTGATTGATTCATAATCGTAACCAAAGATCTCAATAAGTTTTAAGGTGGAGGCTATTTCATTAAATAATATATAATTTCCAATATACCCCCTATTGTTGCCGACTTTAACGATTTCAAAGCTAATGGCATGCAAGAAATCTAAAATTAATTCCGCTTCATTTGTTATTTTATAATCTGACAAGCATAATTCAACTAATTTCAAGGTAATTGGATTAAAAAAATGCAACCCATTTACCGTTTCGCCTATTTCTTTTGGGGCATAAGATGAGGAATTCGTAAAATAACCTTTGGTTATCTTGGTTTTGAGCGTATCATAGATCTGTTTTTTTATATTTAAATCCTCAATAACTGCTTCAATAGTGAGATTGTCTGCAAGTTTATCGAGTGAACTGATAACTGTTATTTGTCCTTCTTTAGAACAATTAAAAACTTTTTTAAGTAATTTAATTTGTCTATATGCTTCATTCAGATCTATTTCCTGGTGGTTCCAAATAACAACATTATGCCCTCCCAAAAAAAACAAAGAGGCAATCTGCTTACCCATCAGCCCAAAACCTAAAATATTAATTTCCATTTCCCCTCACAAAATCAGTGCGTAATATTTTATATTATATCATATTTTCAGACGGATTTCCGCATCCGCATTTTGAGCATCTTCGCTCGGGATATTCCAGATGCGGAATCTCCTGCGATAGAACCACAACTTCTGTTGTAATCGGACCAATTCATGGGCACCCGTGAATTATTAAGCCTCCTGCAAAATAAGCCGAAGGAACAAATCAAATTGCTTTCTCATATCGCTAAAACAATCCTAAAGGAAATGGGCGGCAAGAAAAAGAAATAAGCCCATTATTGGCCCAAGGATTTTAGCTTCTCATTCCCCCTTCCAATTTTTTTAACTTTGATTTGCTTTTTCTGGAGCTTGTCTG
>JACREQ010000112.1 GCA_016218155.1 Bacteroidia bacterium | reverse complement strand
CAGGAAGTATTTCCTGTATTGGTAAAAGTGTAAAGCGTCTTAAATGCAAACGTGGATGAGGTATTTCTAATTCAGAAGTACTTATTATTTCATCATCAAATGATAAAATGTCTATGTCAATAATCCTGTTTTCGTAACTAATGTTATTTGAACGTGTTCTTCCAATTTCTTTTTCAATTTCACCAAGTTTTATAATTAGTTCATAAGGGGATAATATGGTTTCTATTGTTAATGCCATATTGAAAAAAAACTGATCGGATGAAAATCCCCATGGCTCTGTTTCATATATACTCGACTTTTTTAACACTTTTCCAACGGAAATATTTATTAATTCAATTGCAGAATTAATGTTATTCAATCTGTTTCCAATATTGGTTCCTAGTAGCAGAAGAGCAGTTTTCATCAAATAATATTAAATTACATTAGCCGAGTATCCGGCTTTTTTAATTATTAAAATTATTTCTTCTGCAGTAATTTCATCAAAACTTACTGTTAAAATCTTGTCAGCATGAGTTAAATCAGTATCCCATGATTTTATGCGAGGTTCATTTTTAAAAAAATCTCCAACTCTTGAACTGCAGCCACTGCATTTAAAATTGGTTTTAAATTGTTTTGTTTCCATATATTTTATTTAAAATTTAACATATCGTAATCTTAAGCTATTTGTAATAACAGATACAGAGCTTAATGCCATCGCAGCTCCTGCAATCATAGGATTTAACAAATAACCAAAGAAAGGGAACAATATTCCTGCTGCTACAGGAATCCCAATAATATTATAAATAAAAGCCCAGAATAAATTTTGTTTAACTGCTTTAATGGTATACTTAGATAATTTAATTGCTTGTGCCACTTTAACAGGGTCTGAGCTTACAATGGTTAAATCTGCAACATCAATTGCAATATCTGAACCTTTACCCATTGCCATGCTTACGTTAGCTTCTGTTAATGCCTGAGCATCATTAATTCCATCCCCAATCATTGCAACAATATTTCCTTTTTGTTTAATGTTTGCAATATGTTCGGCTTTCTGAGCTGGCAAAAGTGCAGCTTTAAATTCATCTAATCCCAGTTTTTCTGAAACAATACTTGCCGTTTGTGTATTATCTCCGGTTAAAAGAATAGTTTTTATTTTCATTTCCTTTAACATTGTTATTGCTTTTAATGCTGTCGGTTTAATTTTATCAGTTAAAGCAATTATAGAAATAATCTTATTTTCTAAACCTGCATATACAATAGTATATCCTTGTTGTAGTAGTCTTTCAGATTCATGTATTATATGTAAACTGGGTTTCATCCCTATACTATCCAGAAACTTTATATTTCCTATACCAATAAAAGTATTAGCAATATCGGCTGTTATTCCTAAACCTGCGTGACTTTTAAAATTTGTTATCGTTTCAATTTTGTATTCTTTTAGTAAAAAATAATTTGAAATAGCTTTTGCCAAAGGGTGCTCTGATGCTGATTCTGCCGATAAAATAGCGGCAATATTAAAGTCAGAATTATAACCATGCTCCCATACAATCTCTTCAACTTCTGGTTTACCTTCTGTTAAAGTACCTGTTTTGTCAAATGCAACTACTGAAATTTTACATGCATTTTCGAGGCTTGAAGCATCTCGAATTAAAATTCCATTTTCTGCTCCTTTTCCAACGCCCACAATTATTGCTGTTGGTGTTGCTAATCCTAGTGCACAAGGACAGGCAATTACTAATACAGTAACCATTGTTAAAACAGCATGCGTAATATAAGGAAAGCCTCCAATAAAAAACCATAAACAAAAACTTAACAATGCAATTCCTATAACAATAGGTACAAAAATTCCGGCAATTTTGTCGGCTAAATTCTGAACTGGTGCTTTTGAGCCTTGTGCATGCTTAACGGCTTTTATTATTTGTCCCAATACAGTATTGTTTCCAACGCCTGTTGCTTCAAAAATAAAAACTCCGGATTGATTAACTGTTCCTGCAAAAACTTTTTCTCCCTGTATTTTTTCATTAGGAATGGGTTCGCCTGTAATTGTGCTTTCATCTACGAATGACTGTCCTGAAACTATTATTCCATCCACAGGGACTCTTTCACCTGGTCTTACCTTTATTAACATTCCAGGTTCGGCAACACGCAAATCAATATCTCTTTCTTCGTTACCATCTACTAACGTTATTGTTTTTGGCTGAAGTCCGATAAGATTCTTTAATGCCGATGAAGTTTTAAGTCTTGATCGTGATTCTAAAAGTCTGCCGGTTAAAATAAAACTTACAATAATAGCGGCCGACTCATAATATACATGTGGCTCGACTCCATTTTTAATCAGCCATTGTGGATATATAGTATTTATAAAACTAAAAATAAAAGAAAATCCGGTACTTAAAGCAACAAGTGTATCCATGTTAGCTTTTCCATGTTTTGCCTGTTTAAATGCAATCTGATAAAATGATTTTCCAAAAATTACGATAACAAAGAGTGTCAGAAACATCATTATCCAATTTAAATTATGATAATGATGAAAAAACATAGACATAATAAATACAGGAATCGATAAAGCAAAAGAACCGATAACATCCCTTGTTAATTTTTTAATATCTTTTGTTTGTTCAATTTCAACTGAATTTTCAGAATCGGATTCAAGTATTAAGTTATAACCAAATGCTTCTACAGCTTTTTTAAAATCGTTTGGATTTACAATGTCTGAATTATAATCAATTTGAACTGTACGGGTTGCAAAATTTACATTTACTTTATTTACGCCGTCAACATTATTTAAAGTTGATTCAACAGAAATAGCACATGCGGCACATGCCATACCTGAGACAGGGTATTCTACAGATATATTATTTTTTGAGTTCAATTTTAAGAAGAATTAAAATACAAAGATAATGTTTAAAATGCTGTTAGGAACGAATTATATACAAAGAAAATGCTTAATAATATTATATAAGAACAGTCAAGTTAAGTGAAAATATTATCTTTACATAAATATTTGAATTATGCCACACAAACAACAAAAATCAGGCATTAGCGAAGAACTTGAAAATTTGAGTTTGAAATTAATTGAAAGCGAAAATAAATTTAAAGCTTATTGTGCAGAAGTTGCAGCTCAGAATGAAGAATACAAAGCGATAAATGAAAAATACTCAATTGCAAATGAAGCCTTAATTGAAAAAAATGCTACAATTATTAAAATACTTAATGAATTACGTTGGAATGAGGTTAAATTTCGCCAAATGTTTTCATCATCTCCTGCGGGGATTTTTTATTATGATAATAATCTTGTAATTAGTGAGCTAAATGCTGCTTTTTCTGAAACACTTTCTGCGCCATATCATGCCCTAAAGGGGCTTGATATGAATACTATAAATGATAAAAGAGTATTACCCTGTATTAGAGCTGCATTAAAAGGAGAAATTGGCAATTATACAGGTTTTTATAAATCAACTTTAAGCGGAAAAGAAGTTTATATTAAATTAACAACTCATCCACTATACAGCAGAGAGGATTCTAATGAAATTATTGGTGGAGCTGGACTTTCACAGGATCTTACTGATTGGAAAATGGCTCAGGAGAAATTAGAAGAGAATAAGGAAAATTTGAGGCTCACCTTACAGAGTATAGGTGAATGTGTTGTTGTTACTGATTTAGAATCAAATATAGTAAATCTTAATCGGGTAGCTGAACAAATGTTAGAGTGTAAGGCAAAAGATGTAATAGGCAAACCATTACATGAAGTTTTATCTATTGTTAATAACAAAACGAAAAAGGCAATTCCTGCTATAATTGAAAAAGCACTAGCTGGGAAAACAATTTCAATACAAGAGCATGCAGAACTTCATACAAAGAAAAATAAAACTTTTCAGATTTCATTAAATGTTTCGCCAATAGGGAAAGCTGATGGTAAGAACTTTGGTGCTATTATGATTTTTCAAGATATTACCGAACGAACTAAATTTTTGCAAAAACATTTTGAAAGTGAAAATAAGTTTAAATCACTCTTTGAAAATTCTCCTACAGGTATTGCTTTAATTGATATTGAGGGAAATATTAAAGAAGTCAATAATGTTATTCTTACTTTGCTTGGCTCTCCTTCTGCAGAAGCTACAAAAGGAATTAATGTGCTTAGTTTTGAGCCCCTTGTTAGTGTTGGCTTTTCTGAAGAGTTTAAAAAATGTATTGCAACAAAGAAAAATGTAAGCAAATTAGCGTATTATGTTACAAAGTGGAAAAAGGGAATTTATGTTCAATATACATTATCTCCCATTCCAGAAAATGATGGAATTATATCGGGAGTAATATTGAATATAATTAATGTTACTGCTCAAAAAGAAGCCGAAGAAAAGGAGAAAAAATATATCAGAGATCTTGAACTAATTACAAAGTCTTCAATGGAAATGCTTGACCTTCCATTAAGTACTGACCCCCTTAAGTTTATAGGAGAAAGATTAAAATCAATTATAGGTGATAATACTGTAATAATAAATAAATATTCCTTAAAAACTAAAACCTCTGCTACAGAATATGTTTTTTGTAAAGAGGAAAGAAAAGAAAATTTTAAAGCTTTATTAAATAAGGAAGTAGAAAAATTAAAGTTTGATAAAACACCACCAAAAGTTCATAATTACAATTTTATTAAAAAATTAGTCGAAATTGACCCTATAGAATTTTTTGTGAATGCCTGTTATTTTCCAGAAAAAGAATCTAGTAAAATAGTAGAAATACAAAAGGTTAGCAAGGTTTATTTTATGGGAATTTGTCCTGATAACAAATTGCTAGCTAATTTAATAATAATAACATATAACAACGAGATTATAGAAAATAAAGAAGTAATTGAAACTTTTATTAATCAAACATCTCTTGTTTTGCAACGACGAATAGCACTTAAAAACCTTAGTGATGCTGAACAGTTATATAATAACACCTTAAATTCAATAAGTGAATTTATTCATGTAACAGATAACAATTTAAATATAATATTTGCAAATGCAGCACTTAAGAATATATATATTAATCTGGGACTCAATTCAAATATTGAAGGATTGGGTATTAAAGAGGCGTCTCCTTTTTTAACAGATGTTGCATTAGAAAAGTATAATAAGGTTATTAATGATAAAATGCCTGTTATTTCAGAGGAAACAACTTTAATTAATGGCAGAATGTTTCATACAGAAACAATCATAACGCCTGTTATTGAGAACAATGAAATAACAAGAATTATAACTTCTGTGAGAGATGTTACAGAGGGAAAGAAAGCAGAATTGGAGTTAATAAAAACAAAAGAAAAAATTGAAGAAAGTGAAAACAGGTTACAGCTTATTTCTGGACTAACCTCAGATTATATATTTCAACTGGATGTGAATGAAAAAGGTGAGGTGAGAATAAGTTATTTATCTGAAAATTTTTATACAGTTACCGGACGTTCATTTGAAGAAGCAAATCCCGAAAACTGGATAAATTATTTTCATCCTGATGATGTTGATAAGGCTTTAAAACTTCTTAAATTAGTAGTTTCAACCGGTAATACTCAAGAAGCAGAGTGTCGTACTTTTCTTAAAGATGGGCACTTACGATGGGTAAGTATTCTTGCTAAAGCTAAACTTAACGAAGAAAATTCTAAAGTAATTGCCATTGTTGGATCTGTTAAAGACATTACACAAAGGAAAAATGCTGAAGATGCGCTTATTAAAAGTGAGAATTTGTTGCGTAATATTTTAGAACTTTCAAATATCTCGATGGCAATTATTAATTTTAATGGAATCATAGAATTCATAAATAAACAAGCTGTTAAGACATTTGGATATTTACATGAGGATATTCCAAACATGGAATGTTGGTGGAATTTGGCATATCCTGAAGAGAATTACCGTAAGCAAACGATTGAACAATTTATGGGTTTGGTGAACAAGGCTGTAACTGAAAAATGCGAAATTGAACGCCGAGAGTATTATCCCACCTGCAAAGACGGTACGGTAAAAACAATGATCATTTTTGGAGTTGTAGTTGAAGATAAAATCTTTGTGATGTTTGAAGACATAACAGAGCGCAAATTTGCTGAAGAACAAATTAAAGAAGCTCTTAAAAAAGCAGAAGAATCGGATAAATTAAAATCTGCATTTTTAGCAAATATGAGTCACGAATTAAGAACTCCAATTAATGGAATAATTGGCTTTTCTAATCTGCTTTTAAAACCTGATAACACTGAAGAAAAGAAAGAAAAATATGTATCACAGATTAATGCAAGTACTGCAATGCTACTACGATTAATTGAAGATATTATTGATATTGCTAAAATTGAATCGGGAAGTATTACAATTGAGAAATTACCTTGCAAGCTTTCAGATATATTAAATGAATTATATTTACACTATAAGCAGGAATTAAAAGCAAGAAGTAAAGAGAATATAAAACTTGTTTATAACCAGTATAGCGATACTAATTTAACAATAGTTACAGATCCTTTCAGATTAAGACAGGTGTTACTTAATTTACTTTCTAATGCTGTTAAGTTTACAAATCGTGGCGAAATTGAATATGGGTTTACACTAGAGAATGAAGAAATTCTGTTTTATGTTAGGGATACCGGTATTGGTATTAAACCAGAACATTTAACCCTAATATTTGAACGTTTTGCACAGTTGGAATTATCATTATCAAGAAAATTTGGTGGTACAGGTTTGGGTTTAACAATATCCAAAAATATTATAGAATTTTTAGGAGGTAAGATATGGGTTGAATCTGAATGGGAAAAAGGTAGTACGTTTTATTTTAATATTCCTGCAGATATAATTCAAGTATCAAACGAGATAGTTGAAAACCTTATTTTTAACCCGAACCAATTTAATTGGAAACAATTTACCATTTTGGTTGCCGAAGATGATGATCTTAATTTTATGTTTATTGAAGAAATGCTATTGGATACAGAAGTTAAATTAATTAGGGCAAAAAATGGTCTTGAGGCTATTGATTTGGTAAAAACTAATCACGAGATATCTTTAGTTCTGATGGATATTCAGATGCCATTTATGGATGGTTCTCAAAGCACTAAATTAATATTATCAATCAGACCCGACCTGCCAATTATAGCACAAACTGCATTTGCTCTTGCCAGTGAAAAGGAACTTAGTTTTAAAGCAGGATGTATAGATTATATTTCAAAACCCTTAGATGTAGAAGAACTACATATTAAAATTAAAAAATATTTACCTTTTAATTAATAGTGTAATTTCCCTTTTTATCAACTGAAAAAGCAGGAACAATTTTATTTTTTTCGAAATTGTCGTATGCTGGTTTTAAGCTTTCCCAAAAAATTATATGCGATTTGTTAAAGTTCCTTAGTTCTTCAATATTTTCAGTTGTCATTTTACAAGGAAAAATATGAACAGGCACTTTGTTCTGCCCATGTGATTTGGCTTCTATTGCAAAAATATAAAGTTCTTTAATTTTTTCATCTGTAAGAGGAACACAACCAATTGTTACGCAACTTCCATGAATAAAAATATCACCTCCGGGTTCAGTTCCTGCAGTTACAATTTTATCAGCCTGATTCGGGAAATTAAGTCCTAATGAAAGATAGAAATTACTGTACGGGTTAAATCTATTTATAAAATAAAAACCCTCGGGTGTTTGTCCATCGCCCTGCCTGCGTTTGGGTCCTAACTCACCGGAACTAGAACAAATTTTGTAATCTGTTATATGAGAATAAGTCTTATTTGTTTTAGCTTTTGCCCATAGTTCAACAATTTTTTCCTGCTTAAAAATTCTTATATATATGTCGATGTTAAAATTGTCTATTTTGTTATCTGCAAGTAATTTCTTAACTATTGCTTCTTTTTCTGAATATGCAGTTTTTACTCTTGAATTCTTTTTTTGATCGGAAACAAATGTTTGAGCTATGTTATTTAATGACATAAATAAAGAGAGAAATAATATGAATAATGCTCTAAACATTAAAATAATTTAGTTTTTTCTGTTCCTAAATATATCATAAAAACAACTGTTTTTGCCATTTCTCCATCATTTTTTAAGTAATGTCTTACCGGACCAATACCTGTAATAACTTTTTTAATTGCAAAAGTAGTTGGATCATAATACCAGTCTTCAACAAAAACTATACTTGCAATTTCTTCCGGCATTATTTCTCGTTTTATAATTTTCATAACCGATTCACCAGTATTAGGATCATCAACAAATGCTGTGTCTGCAGCTACGCCTAGGTTCTTTTCAATTTCTGAAATAGTTAATGCCTTATCAACATTCATAGGATTCCATACTTTTGTTTTTCCAGTTGTAGCTTTTTTTATTAAAAGTTCAGCAAGAGCAAGAGCATCAAAGTTTTTTGTAAAAGGTAGTGGAACAGAATCGTATAAATTATGTTCAGAGATAACATTCTTTGCTAAAAGTTCGGTTGGATTGCCTTGTTTCACCCTGAATATTAACTTTTTTTCTTCTAAATCGCTACCGGCTCTTTTAAAATATCTGACAGGATACCAACTCAATATATTTTTTTCAAACATGAAAGGCTCGGTAGTATCCATCGACCATTCTTCTTCAAAATAAATTGACTTTATTTCAGATAAATTTAATTGTTCTGATTTTGCCGCCATTGCTGTTATAATTTCATCTTTTGTATACTTTGTTGAATCTTCGGCAAATACGGCATAAACTGAAACCTCAGAACTCATAGCTTTTGAAAATACCTTCCTTATAAATTCTGATGAATTAAATTCTTTTTGCCAGTTTAATACTTTAGTTGTATCAAATAAAAACAAGTCACCAACATTTACTGAAGTTGGCAAAAGCATATTAACTCTTCCTTTTGATGATGTGTCATCAGATTTATTTTCATTATTACATGATGTAAAAAGTACTACTGTAACAAATAATACAAGAAGATAAAATTTCATAATGTTATTTTTTTATTTTTTATTGCCTTTTGGAACTATACTCATAACTGGAAAATCAGAACCATGAATAATTTCTTTAGCTAATGAACCTACAAAATATTTAATTACTTCGGTTTCTTGTTGGGTCATTATTATAATTACATCTGCTTCAACTTTATGAGAAAATTCTAATAATGCGTTACACATATTAGTATTTCCGGATTGAGTATTTAAGAAGTTTTGTGTGCATTCTACGCCTTGTGATTTAATGAATTCACTTACTTGGGTAAGCTGAAGTTTTAATCTGTTCATTACATATGAATCTGAAGTTGTGTTCATTGTAACGGCATGTACCACACTACCAAAGTATCTGGCAAGATAAATTGCATTTGATACTTTTTCTCTGGTTTCTTTAGTTAAATCAAGTGGTAACACAATATTTTTACAACCTTCTCTGTGAAATTTACCTTTTATTGTAATAACAGGACATTTACATTCACGAATAATTTTTAATGAATTACTCCCAACCACTTTTTGTTTGAGGTCGTAGGAGCTTGCTGATCCGATTATTAGAAGTTTAACATTTAATCTGTCAGCAGTGTTTAATATTGTATCAACTAATTTTCCTTTTTCTACTAAAGGAGTAATTTTTACGCCCGATTTTTGTTCAATATGACCGGCAAAATCGGTTAATTTAACCTTTAATTTTTCTTCTAAGTCGTCTTGTTCATTTTTAGAGAAAAGTCCCCAAAGAGCATTGTTTTCAGTAATTACATGTAAAATGTTGATTTCTGCATTAACCATTTTAGCAAGGCTGTATGATTGTTCAAGGGCAATTAATGATTGTTCGCCAAAATCAAAAGGGACTAAAATTTTATTTTCACTATTTTCCATAACTTAAAATTAAATAATTGTTTGCTTTTAAAATGCAAAAATAAGCAGAAGTTCAATTAAATAAAAGATTTTTGTCAATCAATTTAAAAATGCTTTTTATGACCATTTTTATGTTAATAAAAAAATGTTGATTCTTTAGGCTGCTTGTACTGTCTGTATTAACTTTGATAATATTTATTTAAAATAAAAGTCATGCATTCAAAACAAATCGAACCGTCAGAACTAATTATTAATCCTGATGGTAGTGTATTTCATTTACATCTTTTACCCGAGCAAATTGCTGAATCAATAATATTGGTAGGGGATCCGGGAAGGGTTGAAATGGTAAGCAGTTATTTTTCAAAAATTGAGCATAAAGTTTCGAATCGCGAGTTTTTTACCCATACAGGTATATTTAATGGTAAAAGAGTTTCGGTTTTATCAACAGGTATTGGAACTGACAATATTGATATAGTTGTAAACGAGCTTGATGCGTTAGTGAATATTGATCTTAAAAAGCGCGAAATAAAAGAAGATAAAAAATCTTTAACCCTTATAAGATTAGGAACTTCCGGTGGACTTCAGGAAGATGTTTTTGTTGATTCATTTTTGGTTTCACAGAGTTCAATAGGCTTTGATGGTTTATTAAACTATTATCAAAACAGAAATAAAATTTCTAATCTTGATTTCGAGAAAGCATTTACCGAGTTTATGGATTGGAATCCATTATTGCCAAAGCCATATGTTGTTGATTGTTGTAAAAATCTGATGGAAAAACTTGGTAAAGATTTTAAAAAGGGAGTAACAATTTCTGCCTCGGGTTTTTATGGTCCACAAGGTAGAGTTCTTAGGCTACCTATTGCCGATCCTGAAATTAACAATAAAATAGAAAAATTTAATTTTAATGGTCGTCAGATAACAAATTATGAGATGGAAAGTTCCGCACTTTATGGGTTATCAAAATTGCTGGGACATCATGCTCTAACAATTTGCGCAATAATAGCAAATAGAGTATCTAAGACTTATAGTAAAGATTATAAGCCAATTGTTAGAAAGCTTGTTGAACATACATTAGAAAAACTAACAGAATAAGAATGGAATCAAAATCTATTTTATCTCAAATAAAATTGCTCGATGATCCTGATGAGAATATTTACAGGGCAGTGCGTGATAATCTTATCGGTTATGGACTGGAAATAGTTCCAGAATTAGAAAGTGCATGGGAAAGTTCATTTGATGAGTTAATTCAGGAAAGAATAGAAAACATTATTAAAAGCATACAATTTACTTCTTTAAAAAATCAATTGGAAGAATGGGTACAAGGTGGGGCAAAGGACATTGCTTTTGGTGCTTTTTTGTTAGCAAAATATCAGTATCCCGATTTATCATGGGATGGAATTGCAAAACAAATTGAGAGTATTAGAAGCGAAGTGTGGCTAGAGTTAAACGAAAATTTAACTGCTCTTGAAAAGATAAGAGTGCTGAATCATATTTTATTCGAAGTTCATAAGTTTTCGCCAAATAATGCAAACTTTTACTCTCCGCAAAATGCTTATTTAAATTTGTTATTTGAGTCAAAAAAGGGAAATCCAGTAAGCCTTGGTATTTTGTATATGACTATTGCTCAACGTCTGGAACTTCCTGTTTTTGGTGTTAATCTTCCTAAGAATTTTATACTTTGTTATATTGATGATATCTCCGCTTTTCATGCATTTGGTGATAGTGCTGATAATACTGTTCTGTTTTATATAAATCCTTTTAATAGAGGTGCAGCTTTTGGGAGAAAAGAAATTGATTATTTTTTAACTCAACAGCAGTTGGAGCCTAAAAAAGATTATTTTTCACCTTGTACTAATATTCAAACATTAGAAAGGCTAATTTCAAATCTTATTTTATCATATGAAAAGTTGGGTTATACAGATAAAATGAGTGAACTGGGAGAATTAATGGAATTGTTAACAAAATAAAAAACCTCACATATTTGTGAGGCTCTTTAAAAGAAAAAATATTTTTTACTTTGTTTCTTCTACTGTGTAACCAGCAGGAATTGTAAATTTTTCTGCAGGTATACTTGCATTTTGTTCGAATTTATTTGCAACGAGGTTGATTGCAAATCCACTCATTTTCATAGAAGTTTTAAGCATCACATTTTTATAAATAACACCAGTAATTTTATCGTTTGGTTTAGTTTTGTCCATTGTCATTGAAAATTTTGTGCCTTCAACACCTGCAACAGTTTCTGTTCCTTCTTCCTTAAAGTCGTATTGTTTTTTTAACTCATCAGTAAATGTTGAGAAGTCCATGCTTCCAAATGGATTACCACTAACTTTAACTTTTGTTGCAGTTTTTTTAGTTTCATCTTTTCCGTTAACTAAATTCTCAAGTTGGTAATTAATTGAATAACCATCAGCCATTATGCTCATACTGTGTTGTTTGGTTTTCATTCCCATCATCTCCATTTCAGAAATAATTTCCTGGCATTCTTTTTTCCCATAATCATCAAAATATGTGGTTTGGGTTATTTTAACTCCCATCATTTCATATTGTTCATATGATATAATACCTGATTTAATACCATAACGTGCACCTTGTGGAGCGGCATCGTCAGTTGTTACAGCAACCTGAGTAGAATCTGTTGAGCCATCTTTTCCATTGTCGCTGTTGGAACAAGATGCAAAAAATAAACCTGCAAAAACAGAAATTAATAAAAATAGTTTTTTCATAAATAAGAGTTTTAAGTTTTTAATAAACAATATTAATTATTTTTCCCGGAACTACAATTAATTTTTTTGGCTCTTTACCCTCAAGCCATTTTTTTGTTTGCTCGTTTTCTAATGCTGCTTTTTCAATTTCTTCTTTAGTCATATTTAAAGGTAACTCCAACTGATACCTTACCTTGCCGTTAAAAGAAACTGGATAAAGTTTATTGCTTTCAACAAGGTAATATTCTTCAAATTTTGGATATGTTGCTTTTAAAATGCTTTGGTTATTACCCATAAGTTGCCATAATTCTTCGGCAATATGAGGAGCAAATGGTGATAAAATAATATTTAATGGCTCAAGAATTTCTTTTTTGTTACATTTTAATTCTGTTAATTCATTAACACAAATCATAAATGCACTAACAGAAGTATTAAAAGAAAAAGCTTCAATATCTTCTTTAACTTTTTTAATTAGTTTATGAAGTGCCTTTAATTCCTGTGGATTTGCTTTTTCGTCTGATATCTGAAATTTGTTATTTTCATCGTGATAAAGCTTCCATAATTTTCTGAAGAAACGATGAACACCTTCAATTCCGGCGGTATCCCATGGTTTTGCCTGTTCTAACGGACCTAAGAACATTTCGTACATGCGTAAAGTGTCAGCTCCATATTTCTCTACAATGCTATCAGGGTTAACAACATTATACATGGATTTTGACATTTTTTCTACACCATAACCACAAATATATTTGCCGTCTTCAAGAATAAATTCAGCATTTTCATTGTCAGGGCTCCATTTCTTGAATGCTTCGAGATCTAATATGTCATTCGTAACAATGTTTACATCAACATGAATTTCTCGAGTTTCATAATTGTCTTTTAATCCTTTTGAGACATATTTATTTGTGCCATTAATTCTATAAACAAAATTTGACCTTCCCTGTATCATTCCCTGATTAATTAATTTCCTGAATGGCTCTTCAACAGGCGAAATACCCATATCGAATAAAAACTTACACCAAAAACGTGCATACATTAAATGACCTGTTGCATGTTCGGTACCGCCAATATATAAATCAACGTCTTTCCAATAATTTACTGTATCTTTTGAAAAGTACTCGTTGTTATTTTTGGGGTCCATATAACGAAAATAATACCCCGATGAACCTGCAAAACCAGGCATAGTACTTAATTCAAGTGGATAGCCATCTTCGGTTTTCCAGTTTGCGGCACGACCAAGAGGTGGCTGACCATCGGCTGTTGGTAAGAATGAGTCTATTTCGGGAAGTGCAAGGGGTAATTTATCTTCGGGTAATGTATAAGGCATTTCGTTTTTGTAATAAATAGGAAAAGGCTCTCCCCAATATCGTTGGCGACTGAAAATAGCATCACGTAAACGATAATTAATCATTTTTTTTCCGATTCCTTCAGTTTCAATTCTGTCAATTACTGTTTTCATTCCTTCTGTAACATCAAGCCCATTAATAAAGTTAGAATTGATACACGTTCCTTCTTTTGCATCAAATGATTCTGTCCAGGTTGAGATGTCGGTTGGTTCTTCGCCATTTTTCTTAATTACCTGAATAATTGGTAAGTTAAAGTGTCGTGCAAAAGCAAAGTCTCTGCTATCATGTGCAGGCACTGCCATTATTGCACCTGTGCCATATCCGGCAAGAACGTAATCGCTAATCCATATTGGAATTGGCAAGCCGGTGAAAGGATGTTTTGCATAAGCACCGGTAAAACATCCCGACACTTTGTTAACCTCTGTCATTCTTTCGCGCTCGGTACGTTTCTTTGTTAATGCAATATAATTATCAATTGCTGATTTTTGTTCATCTGTTGTTATTTGCGAAACAAGCTCGTGTTCGGGAGCAAGAACCATAAATGTACAACCAAAAATTGTGTCTGGGCGTGTTGTGAATACTGTTAAACTGTTATTTGTTATTAGTTCATTGTTTATTGTAAAATTTATCTCTGCTCCAACACTTTTTCCAATCCAGTTGCGCTGCATTTCTTTAAGCGAATCTGTCCAGTCGATAATATCTAAGCCTGTCAGAAGTCTTTCAGCATATGCAGTAATTCTTAAACACCATTGCATCATCTTTTTTTGTTCAACGGGATGACCACCACGAACAGAAAGTCCTTCTTTTACTTCGTCATTTGCTAAAACAGTTCCTAATGCAGGACACCAGTTTACCATGGTTTTTGCAAGGTAAGCAAGTCTGTAACAAAGTAAAATTTCCTGTTGCTCTTTTTCAGTTTTTTTATTCCAGTCGTCAGCAGTAAAAATTACTTCGCAATTATTTTCTGAGTTTACAGTTGAATTTCCTGAAGTTTTAAATACTTCAATTAGATTTTCAATTGGCTCAGCTTTTTGTGAATTTTTGTTATACCAGTGGTTAAATAATTTTACAAAAACCCATTGAGTCCATTTATAATATGATGGCTCACTTGTACGTACTTCGCGATCCCAATCGTATGCAAAACCGATTTTCTCTAATTGTTCTTTATATCTTACAATATTATTTTCGGTAGTTACTGCGGGGTGTTGACCGGTTTGTATTGCATATTGTTCTGCTGGTAATCCGAAAGCATCAAAACCCATTGGATGTAGAACGTTGAATCCTGTAAGGTTTTTATAACGGGTATAAATGTCGCTTGCTATGTAACCAAGAGGGTGACCAACATGCAATCCTGCACCCGAAGGATATGGGAACATGTCGAGCACATAAAATTTAGGTTTGTCAGAAATGTTTTCAACCTTAAATGTTTTATTCTTTTTCCAGCTATCCTGCCATTTTTTCTCTATTTCCCTGAAATTGTAATCCATAAAATTTACTAAATATTTAGGTGCAAAAGTAGTAAAACTTGATTAAGAATTTTGCTGTTGAAAATTGAAAAAAATTAACTGAAAGAAAATGGATGATTAATAAAGCCATTCTCTATTTCCGATATTTGTTGATAATCCGAAAAATATAAATTGATTCCAGTCATGAGCATACCCATCAAAAGGTCCCTCGTTATATGGGCTTAAATTTATTTTCTGAAAACTTATAAAATCAAATCTAAAACCAAAATTAAATGCTAACATCCATTTGGGATTAAGTATATAACCTAAAGAAAGTTCTAATGAAGTAATTTTATATTTTTGTCCTTGTAATAATGTGTTATTAAATTCATGTTTGTTATCATTATAGGATCTGTAAATATCAAATCCCATATTTAAAGAGTTGTAATCGGCACCATAAACATATTTTTTTAAAATGGAATTAATTTGCCACCTGTCTAATCGATAACGAATATTAGCAATCCCCTCAACGAAGTTAGCCCCTAGTGGATGTGCAAGTGGTTGTGAGTAATTTCCATTGTTCTCCATATAACTTCCATGTGAATAGGTAAATGGTCTAACAACGTTTACTTCTCCCATGGCATATAAATTTTCGACACCAAATAGTCGGTATGTTTTTATACCTGCTTGAATTCCATATTTATTTCCCCACCAGCCTCTTTTAGCTTTTAACTCGGATAGTTTAAACTCGTCTAAAAGAAACTGACCATACAGATGAGTAGTTTTAAATATTCTTAACCTGCCACCAAAACCCATTATTACATTATCTGGAGAACCCAAAGAAAATTCAACAGGACGGTAAAAAATAATTGGATTAAGATAATTTACATCAAATCCTCTATTTCCCAGTGAATCTTTTCCTCGCCATATTACTGTTTCAAACATATTGAAATTAAGACGTTTCCCAATATTCCAACTTAAAATATGTGATGCTGAATATTTTTTAGCTTTAAAGTCTGTTGCAGAAAGTGAGTCTTTTTCATTCAGGGAAGAATAAAGAATAGTGTATTTAACTTTCCAGATATCAACAGTACCTTTAAAAAACGGATATGCATTTGAATTATCTGAAACAAAAAGCGAACGATAGCCGTCGCCAAAAAAAACTTTATCACGACCAACTTGTAAATTCATGAAATCGGCAACCTGCCATGATAAATATCCTGTAAGATTTAAATATGAATATGAACTGGTAGAAGAATCTAAATTAGCTTTACCAAAATGAGGTAAAAAAACATCATCGTATGAAATGTATTTTCCTTTGTATTTAGGCTGTGTATAAATAAATGTTCCTGTAAAATTTGCAGAGAGGTTTTTACCAAACCAGGTTAAAGCAGTTAATCCGTTTTCTGTAAAAAAACCATCTTTTAGTTTTGAAACATCTGTTAAAACAGGATTAATGTAAAAACCATATTTGGGACTACCCTCAGGATTTAAATCTTTATCAAATGACAGCTTATTAAAAAAAATAAAATCTTTATCAAACAACCATTTTTTCTTATCTTTAACAGAAAAGCAAGAATCAATAAGATTACGGAAATTAATAATATCCAATTGTAATGGTTTTATCAGGCTATGATTTTGTGGATTTGATAAATAATTTTCTTCAATGCACTTTGGCAGATTATCATCAATTGGTAAATTAAATGTTTGAGCAAAAGAGTAAAATGTTGACAGCCAACAAAAAATGAAAATTGAATATAGTCTTGTGAGTTTCATTAATGCAAATATAGGAAAAGACATTATGTCTTCATTACACTAAAAAAGTTTTATTACTTTGCATTATGATTTTTGTAACAGGTGGAACTGGATTTTTAGGCGCACATTTGCTTGCTAAACTAGCTGGTGAAGGGGTGCCAATACGTGCACTTAAACGCAGAAATAGTTCTACCGTTTATTTAAAAAAGATTTTAGCAAAAAAAGGCTATCCTGATTTTTATGATAAAATTGAATGGATTGAAGGAGATATGCTTGATTATGAATTACTGTTAGAAAATTTAAAAGATGTCTCGCATGTAATCCATGCTGCTGCTATTGTTTCATTTAATAAAAAGGATTTTAAACTTGTTACTAATGGTAACATTAACGGAACATCTAATTTGGTTGATGCGGCTCTCTCAAATAATGTGAAGCGTTTTTGTCATATTTCTTCAATAGCGGCACTTGGTGGAAACGAAAACGGAAATTTAATTGATGAAAATACAGAATGGCGTAACGACAAAGAAAATTCTGCATACTCTATTGCAAAGTATTATTCGGAATTACAGGCATGGCGCGGACATTCAGAAGGGATGGAATTGGTAGTGGTAAATCCATCAGTAATTATTGGAAGTGGAAACTGGAAAACAGATATCTCTGCGCTCTTTACAAAAGTAAATAACGGGTTAAAATATTATACATCCGGAAGTACAGGCTTTGTTGATGTTAATGATGTTGCAGATATTGTTATTAAACTTGCATTGCATTCTAATATTAATGGTGAGCGTTTTGTTATAAATGCAGAGAATCTTTCTTATAGGGAAATACTTAACTTGATAGCAAAATCACTTAACAAAGAATTACCCAGAAAAGAAGTTGGAGAAAAAACTCTAAATCTTGTTTATAAATTATCAACTATTGCATCGTTTTTTAATAATAAAAAGTCATTAATTTCTCGCGATATGGCGAGAATAGCATCATCAAAACTTTCTTATTCAAACAAGAAAATCTGCGATTTGTTATCTTATAATTTTAAGACAATTAATGAAACTATTCGCGAAATGACAATTGATTTCTTAGCTGAGAATAAAAAATAGAATTAGAAACTTCACAAAAACTCAATATTAAATTAGCTGAATTATTATTGCTTATTTTTAAATGTAGAGTACTTTGTTATATTTCAATTGTGGGTTTTATAATGTTCACTTTTTTTAATTATTAAAATTTTGTAAAAATATTCAGATGTTAAAACATGTTATATAGCATGTTTTTAATGTTCGTAAATAATTTGATTAAAACAGTAATATTTTATTACATTTATTACTTAAATATAATTACTTAAAAATGAAAAAGCGATTTTTGTTTTTATATCTCACAACTATTTCCGTTGTTTTTATTATTTCGGGATTTTCACTGTATTTAAAATATAACGATAGTGTAAATGATGCAAAAGCCCGAATTCAAATTTCGCTTGATAACAGAGTTTCAATAATTGAGTCAATTTTTCATAATAATAAGGATGTCGAAAAAACGATACATATTATTGAAGAGTCAATTTTATATAAGGAAACACCAGTAAACAGACCAGTTGAATATACTTATGGTTATATTGAAAATGACAGCATTCATTTTTTAAAGGGACTAAAAAAAGTAAAGAATCAAAAGAAATTTACATTACCAATAGGTTCTGAAAAGGCTATTCCTATGCAACTTGCTCTTTCTGGAAAAAATGGTTTAGTAAAAAGTGAGGATTATATGGGCGATAAGGTTTTTGCTGCTTATCATTATATTCCCGAATTAAAGTTAGGAGTGGTGGCAAAAATTGAACAAAGTGAAATTAATCAATCTTATTTAGAAATTATTATTATTACAATTATTATAGGATTGATAATGGTTTTATTATCTTCTTTTATAATAAGTAAAATTACAATCAGAATAGATAAAGAATTAATTGCAAGTGAAGAGAAATACAGAAAGATTTTTAATAATGCAAATGACGGAATATTTCTTTCAGATATAAATGGTAATTATATAGATGTTAATGAAACTGCTTGTAATATGGTTGGATATTCAAAAGCAGAATTAATAACAATGAATATTAATCAGATTATTTCACAGTCAAGTATTAAAAAACAAGCAATAAAAATAAATGATATAAAAATTGGAAAAAGCATAGTAATTGAAAGGGAATTTATTTGTAAGGATGGATCTTTTTGTAATGTAGAAATTAGTGGTAATATGTTACCAGACGGAAATATTTTAGCTATTGTTAGAAATATTGACGAAAGATTGAAATACGAGATAAAACTTAAAACCCAGAATGAAGAAATACAAACTCAGAACGAAGAGATATGCCAACAAAATGAAGAATATCGACAATTAAATGAAGAATTATTTCGTAGTGATGAAAGATACAGAAGTTTAATCGCTCATCTTGAAGCCGGAGTTGTTGTTCATTCTGCTGATACTTCAATAATAAATAATAACCAAAGAGCCTCGTTTTTATTAGGCCTAAGCGAAGAACAAATGAAGGGGAAATTAGCCATAGATCCCCGATGGAAATTTATCAATGAAAATAAATTGCCTTTAACATTAGAAGAATACCCTGTTAATAGGGTTATTTCTACACAAAAACCATTTAAAGAAATTATTCTTGGTGTTTACCGACCTGAAAGTAATGATGTTGTTTGGTTAACTGTTAATGGTTTTCCAGTTTTTAATGAATTAAATCAATTAACAGAAGCTGTTATTAGCTTTATTGATATAACTGATCGGAAAATAAGTGAAATTAAATTAAAAGAAAAGTCAGAAGAAATTGAAACACAAAATGAAGAATACAAACAGATAAATGAAGAATATAAACAAATAAATGAAGAATTATATTTAGCAAAACAAAGAGCAGAAGAAGGTGAGAAGCTTAAATCTGCTTTTCTAGCAAATATGAGCCACGAAATTCGTACGCCAATGAATGGAATTGTTGGTTTTGCCGAACTTCTAAATAACCCTAATTTAACTGTCCAGAAAAGAAAAGAATTTACATCTATAATAATTGAACGTTCTAATCAACTTTTGAGTATTGTTAACGACATTCTTGATATTTCCAAAATTGAAGCTGGTTTGGTTACTGTTAAAAATGAATGTGTAGCAATTAATTCATTGATTTCGGAATTGTGGGTGTTTTATAAAAATCAAATTAAATTAAAAGAAATTCATTTTGATAAAAAGTTTGGAATAGATGATTTACAAGCATGTATTTCGGTAGATAGAACAAAGATTACTCAAGTACTAAATAATTTATTAAATAATGCTTTAAAATTTACAAAGCAAGGTCATATTATTTTGGGCTATGAAATAAAAGATAATATGCTTGAGTTTTATGTTGAAGATACAGGAATAGGAATTTCTGCTGAGAACAGAGATCATATATTTGAAAGGTTTAGGCAAGTTGAACTTGAACTAACAAAGAATTATGGAGGAACAGGTTTAGGATTATCTATATCAAAGGAACTTATAGAGATGATGGGAGGAAAGATATGGATAGAATCAGAACTTGGAAAAGGAACTAAAGTATTTTTTACTATACCATATTTACAATTAAATAACGAACCTGAATTTATTCCAGACTCTTTACAGAATACTATTGAAAAAGATATCGAAGGAAAGTCAATTCTTATAGTAGATGATGATGATATAAATATGCAGTATTTAAAAGAATTGGTGTCGATACTTAATATTAAGGTATATGAAGCAACAAACGGACTGGAGGCAGTTGAACAGTTTAAAAATAACAGAAATATTTCACTTGTTCTAATGGATTTAAAAATGCCAATTATGAATGGTATAGATGCTACAAAGCTTATTAAATCATTAAATAGTTCTACAAAAGTTGTGGCTCAAACTGCATATGCTATGGCTTCTGAAAAAGAAATGGCACTAAAAGAGGGTTGTGATGATTATATATCCAAGCCATTAAATAAAGCAGTTTTAATAGATTTAATAAAAAAATATTTATAAAAAACCAAAAAGCCGTTCAAAATTTCTTTATTGGTAGATGCGTACTCACTTGTGTTTTGATTGCCTTCATTATTCTAAATCTATGGTCTGCGTCTCACATGCCACTGTAAATGCAGATGGTGGATCAAGTCCGCTATGACAAAAAAACACTAAAACGTTATTTAGTGTGGCTAATAATATATGTTGGAATAAAATAAAAAAGGTCGCTTAAAAAACGACCTTTAAAGTATATTGTTATAATAAATTATTTTATTCCGAATTCTTTTTTTAATGGCGCAACAAAGTCAAGTTTTTCCCAACCAAAGAATTCAATTTCCTTAATAGTTTTCTTGGTACTGTTTCTACCGCCTAATTCAACTTTTTTCTTATAAGGATCGCGACCGAAATGACCATAAGATGCAGTTGGTTCAAAAATAGGATTCTTTAATCCGAATCTTTTTACAATAGCATAAGGACGCATATCATAAATTTTAGCAATGCGTGATGCAATTTCACCATCTGTCATTACCTTACCTTTATTATCTTTTATTTTTGCAGTACCATATGTGTTTACATAAAAACCAACCGGTTGAGCAACTCCGATTGCATAAGCAACCTGTACAAGAATTTCGTCAGCTACACCTGCTGCTACCATGTTTTTTGCTATATGACGGGCAGCGTAAGCTGCAGAACGGTCAACTTTTGATGAATCTTTTCCTGAAAAAGCTCCACCACCGTGAGCACCGCGACCACCATATGTGTCAACAATAATTTTACGACCAGTTAAACCGGTATCACCATGAGGTCCGCCAATAATAAATTTACCTGTTGGATTAACAAATAATTTATAATCTTTAAAAAGTTTTTTTACTCTTTCAGGAAGATTTTTAATAGTACGGGGTAAAAGAATATTTTTAACATCATCATGAATAGCTTTTTGCATGGCTACTTCAGCATCTTTTAATGCTTTAGGAGTATTGTTTTTTGGAAGAATAAATTCATCATGTTGTGTTGAAATAACAATTGTATCTATTCTTAATGGTTTACCATTGTTATCATACTCAACAGTTACCTGTGATTTTGCATCAGGACGTAAGTATTTCATTTTTTTTCCTTCACGACGAATATCCGCTAAATCCTGTAATAGAATATGTGCTATTTCAATTGTCATTGGCATATAATTATCCATTTCGCGACAAGCGAAACCAAACATCATTCCCTGATCGCCGGCACCTTGTTCTTCAGGTTTTTCGCGAACAACACCCTGACGAATATCGCCAGATTGCTCGTGAATACTGTTAATAACACCACAGGAATTTCCGTCAAACATATAATCTGCTTTTGTATAACCTATGCGATTAATTACTCTGCGGGCAACTTCCTGAACATCAATATATCCTTCGGTTCTAACTTCGCCGGCTAAAACTGCAAGACCTGTTGTTACTAGTGTTTCGCAAGCAACTTTTGATTCTGAGTCTGCACTTAAAAATGCGTCAAGTAATGCGTCTGAAATCTGATCTGATACTTTATCTGGATGTCCTTCTGAAACTGATTCTGATGTGAATAAATAGCTCATAATTATTTATTTAATTGTGGTTTTAAAATTAAGAAATGGAGATTGTCTCCAAAAATTAAAGTGCAAAGCTAATGATTGGCTGAAATATTACAAAAAAAACTATTGAAATACATTTAATAAGATTAAAATAAGTTTTAAAAACTATATCTAAAAAGCCCATCCTGCATTAAATCCAAGCAATATTTTAACAGGATAATCTGAATAAAATGGAATGTCGTCTTTTTTCATAAGGCTGGTTGTATTATTAAAATGCTCCTGCCATATATTATTTCTATATCCCAAACCAATAAAAGGATCGAAGGCAAGATTCTTTTTAATAATCTGTATCCCGAATTTTAAACTATAATTAGTATAAGTTATTGCGTAATACTCGTCTTGAAGTACATTGCTTTTATTAGTGATTTTAACGTGAGCATATGAAAATACAGGAGCTAAATAAATTCCTCTGGGTGCATTTATCCCGTCTCTTCGCTTTACAAGATAATACTTATATTCAGCCTGAAATCTATAACCTCTGATTTTTAAGTTTACCGGAGGTGAAACGGAAGCTTCGGCAAGTACTTCCATAAAACCTTTGGCTAAATATGAACATGAAATTTGTATTGCACCCCTTTCTGATGTAACATGTTCATAAGCTAATCTATATTCAGATGCAAATGGAATAGGACCCTGAATAATTGTAAATGGATTTGTTTTTAGAATATTTCTTTTTGCTTCTAATCTTTTAGCATAAGTCGAATCAGGATAAAACTGTGCAAGTGCTAAATGCGAAAAACAAAGAATAAAAACTGATAATATTATTTTGTTTATATTCATTTGTTAAATGTTAAATCTGGCTATGGGTGCAAAATCATGTGAAGCAAAAAGTTTTTGTTGAAATTTATAATATCCAGTAATTGCAATCATAGCGGCATTATCAGTTGTAAATGCAAAAGGAGGAATATGTATTTTCCAGTTATTTTTTGCTGCTAATTCTGAAAATTGTTTACGAACTGCAGAATTTGCAGAAACTCCACCGGATAATGTGATTTCATTTATGCCGGTTTCTTTAACAGCTTTTATTACTTTTTCAATTAATATATCAACAATAGTTTGTTGTAATGAAGCACACAAATTATTTTTTTCCTGATTAATAAACTCCGGATTCTTTTCCATTTCGTCTCTTAAAAAATATAGGAAAGAAGTTTTTAATCCGCTAAAGCTGAAATTTAAATCAGGGATTCTTGGTTTTGCAAATTTGAATTTTTTAGAATCTCCGGTAGATGCATGCTTATCAATTAATGGACCTCCTGGATAAGGTAATCCAAGTACTTTAGCAGTTTTGTCAAATGCTTCACCGGCAGCATCATCTATTGTATTTCCAATAACTTCCATTTTTAATGGAGCATTAACTCGAATTATTTGTGTATGTCCACCAGATATTAGCAAACAAAGGTGAGGAAAACCAGGAAGTTCTTTAGTGTTTTTCGGGTCGTTAATAAAATGAGATAAAACATGACCCTGCAAATGATTAATATCTATTAATGGTTTTCCTAACGAGAGTGAAAGTCCTTTTGCAAATGAAGTTCCAACAAGTAATGATCCCAATAAACCCGGACCTCTAGTAAAGCTAATTGCAGAAATTTCTTCTTTTTTTATTCCAGCGAGTTTTATAGCTTTTTCAACTACAGGAATAATGTTAATCTGATGAGATCTTGATGCTAATTCGGGTACAACACCGCCGTAATCCTTATGTACATCCTGGTTTGCAATTACATTTGATAATAAGTATCCGTCGCGGATTACAGCTGCCGATGTATCATCACATGAAGACTCTATTCCAAGTATAGTGGTTAACTCTGTCAATTTTTATAACTTTGAGGCAATAAATTATTTGCAAAATTATCAAAAAAAGGAACATACCGCTTTTATTATTGCTAGCTTTTTTAAGGTTGGTACTAATTACGTACATTATTTTTGAAAGTCCATATATACAAACAATAATTACAAAGCGTGTCGCATCTTATTTGTCAGATAAATTAAAAACTGAAGTTTCTATTGGTGGTGTTGACATTTCATTGTTTAATAGTGTTATTTTAGAAGAAGTATTGGTACGTGACCAATTAAAGGACACCTTATTATATGTAAACAATATAAAAGTAACAATTAGAGACATTAATTTTTCAGAGAGAACAATTGATCTTAACAGAATAGTGTTAGATAAACCAACAGTTAATCTTTTTCTTGATTCGTTAAGAAATATGAATTATAGTTTTATTATTAAAGCTTTTAGTGGTGAGAAAGATACTACAGCTTCATTACCATGGGCATTAACTGTAAGAGGTGTTGATATTAAAGACGCTAATTTCTCTTATAAAAAATATGATGCAGTTCCGCAACCAACAGGTATGAATTATAGTGATATTGATGTTTCAAGGTTAAATGTTGGTATTAGAAATGTAAGAATGATGGGCGATTCTTTAAAATTAAATTTAGTAAATCTTGATGGAAGAGAAAAGTGCGGAATAAATTTAAAGAATATGAGTGCCGAAGTATTGATTGATACTAATGGAATTGTATTTACAAATGCACTTATTAATACCAGCTCGAGCAGAATTTCTGCAAAAAAGTTGGCTTTTTTAATGAAATCTGTTGATGACTTATCCGAATTCGTTACAAATGTTAAAATAAATGCAGATATAAATCATTCACTAGTTGGAGTAAGCGATATTGCATATTTTTCTTCAGCCTTATGGGGACTACATGAAAAAGTAATTTTTACGGGTAAAATAAAAGGAACTGTTTCTGATTTTAAAGCAAAAAATGTAAGAATACAATATGCCGATAATACATATATCTCTGGAAATTTTACTGTTACTGGTCTTCCTGTTGTTAACGAAACATTTATGATTTTAGAACTCTCTGAATTATCAACAGATGCAAATGATATTCAAAAAATTCCTATTCCTCCTTTCACAAAAAATTTTACAGTTAAATTGCCTGTAGAGGTTGAGCGTCTTGGACGAATTTATTATAAAGGACAGCTTACAGGATATACAAATGATTTTGTTGCCTATGGTGATTTAAAAACCGGAATGGGAAATTTAAATACTGATATTTCAATTAAGCAAGATACACTAACAGGTTATACAAATTTTAATGGTCATTTAATTTCTGAAAAATTTGATCTTGGGAGTGTTGTTAATTTAAAAAATACCGTAGGTAAAATCAGTCTTGATGCTAAGGTAGATGGAAGAAGTAAAGGTAAGAAAGTAAATGCAAAAATTGAGGGATTGGTTAAAGATATCGAATTTAAAGATTATACATACCAGAATGTTAAAATTGAAGGGGAGCTTTCTGAAAGTGCTTTTGAAGGCTCTTTATTAGTTAATGATCCAAATTTAGCTTTAGACTTTTTAGGGAAAATTGATTATTCTGAAAAAATTCCGATGTTTAATTTTACTGCTGATGTCGGCAGAATTCGATTAGGCAAGTTGAAGTTAATAAATTATGATTCACTGGCAACATTATCATTTTTATTAAGCGCTAGATTTAGTGGAGATAATCCTGATAATCTTTTAGGAAAAATAGAGCTGTTTAATTTAAAATATAAATCTTCTGTTATTAATGAATCTTTTGGAAATGTTACTTTGATATCAGAAAAAAATGCAAGTGGTAACAACATTACATTAAATTCTGAAATTATTGATGCTACATTAACTGGTAATGTTCATTTTTCAAGTATCATGTATTCATTGGATAAGGTTATTAATAGTTATATTCCTTCAGTTAGAATATATACTCCAGATCCTGTCGACAAAAAGGCAAAAGAACCACCTTATGAAAATATTTTTGATTTAAATGTTGAATTTAACAATACCGATAGTTTGCTTAAAGAGTTTGCTCCAGGATTATTAATTGAAAAGAAAACAAGAATTGTAACAAAGTTCAGTTCAGTTAACAAAAATTTAAACATTAGTGTACAAAACGGAAATATTTCGTATTCCGGAATTACAGCAGAAAAACCTGAAGTTAAATTTTATACCGAGAATGGAACGTTGTTATTTGATTGTAAAACAAAAAATCTCGGACTGGCTGAAAATCTGAATATGAGAAATCTCGATTTACAGGGGTTTACAAAAAATAATTTAGGTGAAATTGCTTTTACATGGAACAATCCTGATACAGTTATTTATAAAGGTGATGTTAGTCTTTCTTTCAGATTGCAAAATTCTGAAGGGAAAAAATGGCCATCTTTAATGGTAGAATCAAATCCTTCAATGATTGTTTTTTCAAATATGGATTGGTATATTAATGATGCAAAAGTAGAAATTTCAGATTCTTTAATAAGTATAAAACAACTTACAATAAATCATGAATCACAGTATATTTTCGCAAATGGTAACATTAGTAAAAAACTAACTGATACATTAACAGTTTTGTTAAATCAGATCGATCTGGCTAATTCTAACTTGTTTTTAGCTAAATCAGGGGTTGATTTGAATGGTATTATCAGCGGGGAATCTCATTTTTCAGGATTGCTCGGAAAATCAAAAATATTTGCAAGTATAAATGTCGAAGATTTAAAAGTTAATAATGAGGATTTAGGAAATGCATTTATAAACAGCGAATGGGATGATTTATCTGATAATATTAAAATATCAGGTAACACAAAGCGTGGAAATATTAAAACAATTGATTTTGATGGAAAGTATTATACAGATGGAAAAATTGATTTTCACGTTGTTCTAGATAAGTTAAGAATAGGAATCGCCGAGCCATATATTCATGATATATTGAGCGATTTAAAAGGAATTGCCAGTGGTGATTTAACTGTTACAGGCAATATCTCAAAGCCGGTAATTAATGGATTAATGAAGTTGCAGAAAGCTTCATTTATGGTAACATACTTGCAAACACGTTATAACTTAACAACAGATGTAACAGTTACTCCAACTTCGTTTGATTTTAAAAATGTTGATATTTTTGATGCAGATGGAAATAAAGCTGTTTTAAACGGAGGCATAAAACATAATAATTTTTCTGATTTGAAATTTAATCTGGGATTTGTTACAGATAAATTTATGATGTTAAACACTACTGAAAAAGATAATGAGTTGTTTTATGGTAAAGCATATGCTTCAGGTGTTGTTGATATATCTGGAAGTCCCGAGAATTTGTCAATAGATGTTACTGCAAAAACAGAAAAGGATACAAAAATCTTTATTCCTCTTTCAAGTGGTTCTGAGGTATCTGAAAATAACTTTATAAGATATGTAAGCTCTGAAAAAGATTCTGTAAAAATTAACACCGAGCAAAAAGTCGACGTTTCAGGAATAAAAATGAATTTTGATATTCAGGCAACTCCGGATGCTGAGGTGCAAATAATTTTTGATTCAAAAATGGGTGATGTTATCAAAGGTAGAGGTAATGGAAATTTAAGACTGGAAATTACTCCTACCGGTGATTTTAATATGTTCGGTGATTATACTATTGAGAGTGGGGATTATTTGTTTACACTGCAAAATGTTATAAATAAAAAATTCAACGTCGAAAAAGGAGGAACTATTAGCTGGAATGGAAATCCATATATGGCAATTCTTGACATTACCGCTATTTATCGCTTAAAAGCAAGTTTATATGATTTAATGTTAGATTCAACATATAAGCAAAGGGTGCCTGTTGAATGCGTGTTAAATATGCGAAATAGCCTGATGAAGCCTGATTTTTTGTTCAGTATTAAATTGCCAGAAGGAGATAGTAAGCCAAATAGTGTGATTAGCAGTTTATCAAATGAAGATATTAATAAACAAATTATTTCATTGCTTGTTCTAAGTCGCTTTGTTACTCCTGAAAGTTTCAGGGGTGGTCAACAAACTGCCGAAACAAGAAGCGGAAATGCAGTAGGAATGAATTCTTCAGAACTATTGTCCAATCAGCTTAGTCAGTGGCTTTCTCAAATTTCAAAAGATTTTGATATTGGTGTGAATTACCGTCCCGGTGATGAGCTTACGCATGATGAGGTAGAGCTTGCTTTAAGTACACAGATTTTTAATGATAGAGTAACCTTAAACGGTAACGTTGGAGTGGGGGGTAACCAGGCAACTCAATCAAGCAATTTTGTTGGTGATTTTGAAGTTGATGTCAAAATTAATAAGTCGGGAAAGTTAATGGTAAAAGGTTTTAACCGCTCAAATACTGATATAATAAATGATACCAGTCCTTATACTCAGGGTTTAGGATTGTTTTATAAAGAAGATTTTGATTCATTTGGCGAATTACTAAGACGATACTGGAAATCGGTTTTTACAAGAAAGAAAGAAGAAGAAATAAGTAATCAGCCAAAAGATAAATAGCATATAATCAGGCGCATAAGCTATGGTGCCATCAACAAACTATTGTTGATAAATAATATTTCACGTAATTATAACGTTTAAGCTTGGTACCTACCTTAGCATAAATAAATATTAATAGTATGACATTATTGCAAATTATTACAGGAAGTGGTGCAGCTCAGGATACAGTTGCCAATACAGTATCGCAAATTCCAACTACGGCTGCGGCTACAACGGCTGTTGATTCGTTATCGCTTCTAGATCTTGTTATGAAAGGTGGATATATTATGTATCCAATTTTTATTCTTTCTTTTTTAGCTGTTTTTATTTTTATTGAAAGGCTTGTTGCAATAATTAAAGCACGTAAAGAGGATAATAATTTTATGAGTAAAATTAAAGAGTATATCCTTGATATGAAAATAGATAATGCAAAAACATTATGCCAATCAACAAATACTCCTGTTTCAAGAATGATAGAAAAAGGAATTGCAAGAATTGGTAAACCAATTCCAGAAATTGAAAGAAGTATGGAATCAGTTGGGCGATTTGAAATTTCAAAACTGGAAAAGAATCTTAAAATTTTGGGAATTGTTGCAGGGGTAGCGCCAATGTTAGGATTTATCGGAACAATAATGGGTGTAATCAAGATTTTCTATAACATATCACTTCAAGGTAGTTTAGAAATTGGTGTTATTTCAGGTGGTCTTTATGAAAAAATGATTACCAGTGCATCAGGTCTTATAGTTGGAGTAATTGCATATGTAGGATATCATTATCTAAATCTTTTATTAGATAAGGTTATCTTTAATATGGAAGATCATGCAATAGAGTTTATTGATATTTTACAAAAAGAAGTATAATTATGAATTTAAGAAACAGACGAACGGGTTCTACAGCCGAGGTTTATACCGGTTCACTGAACGATATTATGTTCTTTCTTTTATTGTTCTTTTTGATAGTTTCAACTTTAGCTAATCCATCTATTATTAAATTATTATTACCTAAAGCAACAGCAAGCACAACAGTAAATAAAGTTCCAATTACTCTTTCAGTTGATAAGGACAAAAGATATTATTTAAATAATTCAGAAGTTCCTTTAGAAAACCTTGAAGCAGAAATTAAAAAACTTGCAGCAAATGTTGAAAGTCCTACAATCGTTTTACGTTTTGACAGCAGTCTTTCTGTTCAGGATTTAGTCGATATACTTCAGATAGGTACTAAGATTCAAATTAAAATGGTGTTGGCAACAAAGCATGGTAATAGCTAGTTTATGGTAAACGAAAAAGAACATACCAGAGTTTGGTTACCTGCAATATTGACTATTGTAGCACATGCTTTATTGGTTTTGTTAATGATATTTTATATTATTAGAACTCCCAATCCTCCGTACCCTGATGGTGGTGGTCCGGGAATGGAAGTTAATTTAGGTTTTTCTGATAATGGTATGGGTGACATTCAGCCTGAAACTTATAATCCCAACCCAAATCCTAACAATAATCAGGAGCAAGCTGCAAACAATGTTCAGGCAAGTGATGATAATGTTTTAACACAAAACTCAGAAGAGGCTATTGCAATTAAAGCAAATCCAAAGGATAAAAATAAGACAAATAATAGCAATACTACTACTCAACCGCAGATAAACGAGCCAAGCGTAAATCCTTTAGCATTATTTAAAGCAACATCAGGTGGAAGTGAAGGTGAAACAGGTAAACCCGGTGATCAGGGTAACCCTAATGGCGATCTTAATGCAAAAAATCATATAGGAGATCCTGGTAATGGCAATAGACCTGGTAATGGAGGAAATTTCTATAATCTTGGAAATAGAAAAATGGTTGGTACTCTCCCAAAACCAAATTATCCGGGAAACGAACAGGGAAAAGTTGTAGTTGAAATTTTTGTTGACCGTAGTGGTGTTGTTACTAAAGCAACTGCCGGAGTAAAAGGTTCAACTTTATTGTCAAAGAATTATTTGGACGCTGCTTACAATGCTGCATTTAAAGCCAAGTTTGATCCAAATCCTGACGCTACTGAGCTTCAGAGGGGTACTATTACATATAATTTTATGTTACAATAGTAGTTTTACAGTTAAATTAAATTGCTAATTTTTTAATATTCTTTACTTTGCTTTTAAACACTTTTAATAAATTTGTTTATCTGCAATATTATTGTATTTTGGTTTATTGAATTGGAATAAATTTACCCTAAATCTAAAATGTGCGGAGTCAGCACTTTAATCACTGACAATTTTAATATGAAGATTAAAAATTTATTTTTAATAACCGTTTTAATTTTTGTGATTTGTATTCAAGCCATTTCTCAAACACCTCAGAAGTTTAAATATCAGGGAATTTGTAGAGATAATTTGGGAGTTGTTGTACAGAATCAGTCAGTCAATGTTAGATTGTCAATTCATGATTTAATAGCTACAGGAACAATTGCATATCAGGAAACATTTTCTATTGTAACAAATCAATTTGGATTAATTACTCTTGATGTTGGTGATGGTGTAGTTCAACAAGGAGTTTTTTCAACAATTTCTTGGCAAACAGGGGATAAATTTTTAGAAATTGAGATGGATCTTGGTTCTGGTTACATTTCAATGGGAACTACTCAATTATTATCTGTTCCTTATGCTTTACATTCAAAAACTGCAGAATCAATAACTGGTGCCATTACTGAGACTGATCCAGTTTTTGTAACTTCTCCTGCAAATGGAATTGCAAATAATGATATAACAAATTGGAATACAGTTTATGGTTGGGGGAATCATTCAACTGCCGGTTATCTGGTTTCAGAGGTTGATGGTTCTGTAACAAATGAAATACAAACATTAAGCATAAGTAATGATACTATTTATTTAAGTAATGGTGGATTTGCAAAACTACCCGCGGGATTTAACGGACAATATAATAGTTTAACAGGCACTCCAACAAATGTAAGTCATTTTATAAATGATGCGGGATATTTAACATCGTTCACTGAAGTAGATGGTTCTATAACAAATGAGCTGCAATTATTAAGTATTAGTAATGATACCATTCGTTTGAGTAATGGTGGTTTTGTTAAATTACCGGCAGGATTTAATGGACAATACAGTAGTTTAACAGGTGCTCCTGCAAATGTAAGTGCTTTTACAAATGATGCAGGATATTTAACATCGTTCACAGAGGTTGATGGTTCTGTAACAAATGAGCTTCAATTATTAAGTATTAGTAATGATACAATTCGTTTGAGTAATGGTGGTTTTGTTAAATTGCCGGCAGGATTTAATGGACAATACAGTAGTTTAACAGGTGCTCCTACAAATGTAAGTGCTTTTACAAATGATGCAGGATATTTAACATCGTTTACTGAAGTTGATGGATCTGTAACAAATGAGATACAAGTATTGAGTATAAGTAACGATACAATATATTTGAGTAATGGGGGATTTGTTAAATTGCCTAATACTAATGCATGGTCTTTAAATGGAAATGCAGGCACAATTGATGGAACTAATTTTATTGGAACAAAAGATAATGTGGCTTTAAACTTTAAAGTTAATAATCAAAAGTCAGGAAGAATTGATCCATTGGGTACAACATTTTATGGCTATCAAGCTGGCAATGTTGATGCCGGTTCTGCAAATACGGGTTTTGGGATTCAAACTCTTTTTTCTAATACTTCAGGTAATTACAATACTGCTATTGGAAACTGGGCATTAACAAGTAATGAAACTGGAAATCACAATACTGCTGTAGGAAAAGCAGCCATGTTAACCAATATTTCAGGACATGAAAATACAGCTGTTGGATTACAGGCTATGTATTTCTCAACATCAGGTTATAGAAATGTTGCCTTGGGATACGATGCATTATTATATAATGTTTCTGGAGCATATAATGTGGCAGTTGGCACTAAAAGTGGTGAAAATAATTTAGGTTCTGGTAACGTCTTTCTTGGATACCAGGCAGGATTTAACGAAACCGGTTCTAACAAATTGTACATAGCTAATAGTAGTTCAAACCCTCCCTTGATTTATGGAGATTTTTCAACTGGTAATGTTGGCTTAGGAACAACTTCTCCGGCAGTTAAACTTGATGTAAGAGGAAATGCGAAATTCGGCGCAACAGGTATGATAAATATATGGGAATGGGATGCTATCGAAAAAATCGGATTAGATTATAATCCCGGTAATGGTGACTTCAATATGAGAAATCCTGTGGCAGGTAAAAGATTATTAGGAACCATAACCCCAACCGGTAGCTGGGGAATTGAAACGATAGGCGGCAATGAAATGGTAAGAGTAACAGGTTCAGGAAACATGGGAATCGGAACAACAAACCCAGGAAGTATCCTACAGCTTGAAAAAACTGGTTCAAGTACGGGTCCTGTTTTAACACTTTCTAACCCTACTGCCCAAGCTTCAGGAATAGATAGTCCAACTTCTGCGATCGATTTTAAAGGATGGGCTTCTGCAAGCCAGCCCATACAATTCAGAATACAGGCAATTGACGATGGAAACTATTCTAATCATTTAGCCTTTATTTCAAAAGGTCAAAGTTCAGGCGGTGTACTTACTGAGAAAATGAGAATTTCAAGTACCGGAAACGTTGGAATTGGAACAAGTACTCCAAATGCAAGATTGGATTTAGGGCTTGGTTATGGTGCTAGTGGTGAAAAACTTATTATTTATAATGATAATACATCCGGACCTTTAGCTGGCACAAAAACTGGTTTTTATCTTGACAGATTTTCATTACAGAATAATGTGACTTTTGTTTTTCCTACTGCCCCTGCATTTCCTGGTAGTTATATTATAGCAAGAAAAAATACTGCCGGAACAACATTAGAGCCATTAATGACTATATTAGGTGAAAGTGGAAATCTAGGAATTGGAATAACAAGTCCAACTTCACTTTTACATGTTAATACTACAAGTACCGCTGATGATTTAACTTTAGCAAAATTCTTTTCAGCACTTGATGGTGATTATGAGGATAATAATATTTTTATTGGTAAGTCTTTAGGAGCAGGTCAATCAGCAGTTTTTGGATATATATATAATACTAATATAAATAATACAGGAGCATATATGACGGTTTGGGGTGATACACCTGGTTCTACTGGTTTATTTGTCAGAAAAGGTGGTAATGTTGGTGTCGCAACAACAACTCCAACTGCTCGTCTTCATGTAAAAGGAGGAATTGTTGCCGGTCAACCTGGAAAAATAAAAATTGAAGACGCTGATCCAACTGGATTGTCATCGCTTGAACTAATCAACAATGCAGGAAATACTTTTTACTTTTATAAACTGAGTTCAGGTTATCCGGCAAATGGTAGGTATACTCAGGGAGTTTCAATGATAGAAAGCAATAATGCTAATGGATTAACATTATCTGAAGTTACCGGTGATATGCATTTTTATACTGGGGGAAATAATGAACGATTAACAATTAAAAATTCAGGAAATATTGGAATAGGAACTTCAAATCCTTCTGAACAATTAGAAGTAAATGGAAATTTAAAAGTTAGTGGTAGTATTTATTCGCCAGGTATGGTTGTTCAGACCATTGTTAAAACATCTGATTTGCCAAGTTCATTAAATGTAACAACGTATACTGAGGCAAATACTGATTATCGGATTAGTTTTACCCCGAAATTTAACAACAGTATAATTCTTGTCGAATACAGTTTTCCAATCAACACTGCTATGGCAAGTAATACCGTTTTTGACATGCAGCTCATCAGAGATATTGGTGGAACTGAAGTTCTTGTGGGGGTTGGTCCTGTAAACGGAAGCCGTCAGCAAGTATCTTTTGTTGGAAGACCTGGTAACGGTACAGATGGTAACGATAGAATGACTGTTATTATGACAGCCAAAGACAGTGGCCTTACTTCCGGCACATCTTACATATATGGTTTTAAATACAGAAGAGAAACAGGAGGCAGTGGAACCTGTTATTTTAACTCTTCAAACCTTGATAGCAATGTTTATGGTTTTAGCGGAATAATGACAATGAAAATTACAGAAATTGCCCAATAACGAATTTTATCTATAATCTGAGTAATCAGATTATAGATAAATAATTTTTATTGTGATTTTTAAAACAGAGTCAATTTAAGACTTTAAGAGAATCTAATACATTTTTTGTTTTCGTTTACTTTTATACTAATTTAGTAGCATAAATTTTTTGTTTGATGAGACTAAATAAGAAGAATATTCTAAATTCATCACTAAAAGTAATTGTTCAAAAAGAGATTATTGTTGCAAGTAGGGTAATGATTCAGGTTTTTCTATTTGTTATATTTATTGTAGTAAATGGTAATTCCTATGCTCAGATTTCAGTTGATTCTCACAATGAAGCAATCGAATTAATTAATCTGTCTAACATTGAAATAAAACAAGAATCATATACAAATGCTATTACTAAGTTAGAGAAGGCAATAAAATTAGATTCTTCAATTAGGGAAGCTTATACATTAATAAATCACGCGTTATTTCAAACAGGAAATATTAAAACTCAGAAAAAATATTTAAATAAAGCAAAATTATTTTTCTATGAGGATGATGAATTTTGTTACCATTCAGGAAAACTTTATTTGAAAGAAGATAAAATTGATTCAGCAATTTTCGAATTTAATAAGGCAATAAAATTTAGTAAAACTAATGGAGAAGATTATCCTATTGTATTTGACTATTATTCTAGTAGAGGAATCTGCTATTTAAAAAAGAATATGTATTCTGAAGCATTGGAAGATTTTAACTATGCTGTTAAATTGAATAATTCAAAGGCTGGTATCTATGCAAATAAAGGGATAGTGTTATTTAAGTTAAAAAGAATGGACGAAGCTTGTATTAGCTGGAAAAAAGCTCAGGAATTGGGAGAGAAAAGTGTAAAAACATATATTGATAAATATTGCAAATAGATAATTATTTAATTCCCATTTATACTAATTTAGAAGCATAAATTTTTTGTTCAATGAAACCAAAAGTTAAAAATATTCCAAAATCTTCTGTAAAGAATGTTGTAGTAAAAGATAATGTTCTTACAATTAGATTAATGTCTTTTACTATTCTGTTGCTTTCTTTTATTGTTTATGCTAATACTTTTAAAAATGGGTATGTATTAGACGATTTTTCGGTAATAAAAGAAAACTGGGTTGTTAAACGTGGTGTTGAGTCGGTTCCAACAATATTTAAAACTTCATATAGGTATGGCTACTGGAGTTCTGCAGATGATTTATACCGACCCTTATCACTTGTAATGTTTGCAGCGGAATGGCAATTATGGCCTGATAATCCAAAGCCTGGACATGTAATTAATGTTCTGTTATATTCTTTAGCTTGTATGTTGTTGTTTCTAACATTAAGAAAAATATTTTATAAATTTAATGTCTTTCTTCCATTTATTGCAACAATTATTTTTGCACTACATCCTGTACACACAGAGGTTGTAGCAAATATAAAAAGTCGTGACGAGATTCTGAGTTTCTTTTTCCTTGTGTTAACATTAAGATTTGTTATAGAGTATATAAATAGTTCGAAAAAAAAATGGTTAATAATAGGGATGATTTCATATTTTTTAGCTTTTCTATCCAAAGAAAGTGCAATTACGTTTTTAGCTGTAATTCCTCTTGTTATTTATTTTTTTACAGATACAACAATACGCAAAAATATATTTATAACAAGTGTAATGCTCATTCCTGCATTAATATTTCTAGCAATAAGAGCTAAAGTATTAGCAAATCAGCCCGAAATGGCTTTTGTGTCAAGTGTAGATAATTTATTGGTTGCGGCACCTGATATGATAACAAGGTATGCAACGGCTATTAAAATTATGGGTAAATATTTATGGTTACTTGTTGTTCCATATCCTTTAGTTTGCGATTATTCATTTAACCAAATTCCTATAGTTGGTATTGGTAATGTATGGTTTATAATTTCCTTTATTGTATTATTATCAATGGTAATAGTCTCTGTCTGGAAATTTAAAACAAAACATGTTTTAGTTTTTTCGGTATTTTTCTTTTTTATTACTATGTCGCTATACTCAAATATATTTATGCTAATAGGCTCTTCGTTTGGTGAAAGATTTTTGTTTGTTCCATCACTTGCTTTTAGCATAGCAGTCTCATGGTTAGTATTAAAGTTGTTTAAAATAGCTGTTGAATATTCACCCGTAACAAAATCAAATTTAATCTTTAAGTTAAATAATAGATTGTTAATTGTTATAATACCTACCATAATCGCTTATCCAAGTCAAATTATTTTGCGAAATAAAGATTGGAAATCTAATTTGTCACTATATGCTGCAGATGTTTGGAAATCCCCCAATAGTGCCCATATGCAATATTATTATGGGCTAAGTGTAATGAAAGATTTGTCACTTAACAGAGAAGGTAAAGTTGTGCATCCCGAATATTTAGATTTTGCTATTTTTCATTTTTCAAGAGCAGCAGAAATTGTTCCGACTTTTGCTGATGCATACGATCAGATTGGACTTGCGTATTATCGTAAAAACATGAATGATTCTGCATTAAAATATTACCAATTAGCGCTGGATCGAAATCCAACAAAATCCATAACATATAGCAATATGGGTGTTATATATTTTAACAATAAACAATTTGAAAAAGCACTTGAAGTTTATGAAAAAGCAGTAAAATATGATCCTGCATTTTCTGATGCATGGATGAATCTTGGAAGTACTTTAGCTACATTGGGCAAAAGAAATGAAGCGATAAATGCTTTTAAGAAATGTGTAGAATTTAAACCTGAGAACGCTTTGGCAACATATTTTATAAGTATAACTTATAAAGGAATGGGCGATGATGCAAATGCCAAAATTTATTTAGATAAAGCAGCACAGTTAGATTCTAAGTATTTGCAACCACAATAATCAGGGTGTTTCTATATCACATGTAAAGACGCTTGCGTTATTGCGTATCGCAAAAATTAATTGAAAGAAGAGAAAGATGGATTGCTGATTTTTGCTCCATTCTCGTCCCATGATGTTTGTCTTATGTTTTTATCATTACTGAAAATTATTTCAGATTTTTTTGTTCCGTTTTTATAAAAGAAAATGCTGGCACCATCTTTTAAGCCTGCTTTGTAAACACAATATCTTTTTTTGTTGCCGTTTTCATAAAACCAAATCCATTCACCATCACGTAAACCATTTTTAATGCTTCCACCCATACCTAATTTACCACTAGGGAACGTTGTTACACATTGACCGGTATATGGAGTTTTTGAACCTTGTTCATAAAATAAACCATCTTTTTCTTCCAGATCGTCATATTTAATCTTTTGCTGGCTGAAGGCAGAAAATTGAAGAAACAAAAAAGCTATAAAAAGAAACTTATACATAGTTCAAATTTATTTTTCTGGTTTTTATACGCTAATTATATAAAACTTGTTGCACTACCTTGCAAGATTGTCATTATCAGTACTATTGTCTGCTAAAAGAAAATGGTTTGAATGCTTTGAATTTCTAATACTCCAATTAAGTTCGTAACCAATTAGTAAAACAAGCGCATTAAAATATAACCAAATTAAAAGTACAATTAATGTCCCAATACTCCCGTAGATTTTGTTATACTGACCAAAATGATTTACATAATATGTAAACCCAAGTGAAATAAGCATACAAAAAATAGTTGCCATTGTTGAACCTGCAGAAATAAACCTAAACTTTGATTTGCGGGCTGGAGCTAAATAATATAGCAAAGAAATAGCAAAAAAGAATGCAAGTATAACAATTAGCCACTTACCTGCTATTATAAGGTAATAAATAATATTTTCCTTAATTATTTCATTAGAAATCAAATAACCAAATACTTTCTGACTGAATACAAGTAGTCCAATTGCCAAGGTTAGAAGTATAGAAAGAAGAATAACAAGTAATAAAGAAATTCCACGACATTGTAACCAGTTACGGCTTTCTGTTACAAATTGCGAAGCATTAAAAGCAGCGATTAATGCATTTATGCCATTTGTTGAGAAATACAATGCTGTAATAAATCCAAAAGATAACAAGCCGGTACGCTTATTCATTACAGTATCCAGAATAGTGCTTCTGATTGATAAATATGCGTTTGTTGGCATAACATCTTGTAAAATTCTTAATAATTCCTGAGGTAAATTATCAATAGGGATATATGCGATTAATGAAAAGAAGAATATAAGTGCAGGGAAAATTGCTAAAAACAAATTGTACGCAATAGAAGATGCTCTTACTGTTAGTGCTCCTTTATTTAAACTCTGAATAAAAAATTTTCCTACAGAATATAAAGGCTGTTTATCGAAACCAGGAAGAGTAAAACTTTTTACCTTATCTACTAAAGTAGCTGGAAGGTAAGATTTGATTCTTTGGCGAATGTGTTTAAGCGGCATTTATTTTATTGCTTTTAAGCTTAAATCAAGACTTCTTACATGATGAGTAAGCGCACCCACGCTTATAAAATCAACACCACATTCACCATATTCTCTTAAATTTTCTAAAGTGATGCCACCGCTCGATTCAGTCTCAAATTTTCCGTTTATTAATTCTACTGCAAATTTTGTATCCTCAATTGAGAAATTATCAAGCATAATCCGGTCAACTTTTCCATAGCTGATTATTTCTTTAACATCGTTTATGGTTCTTGCTTCTATTTCAATTTTTAAATCTTTATTTTTTTGCAAAAGATATTCGTGAACTCTTTCAATTGCTTTTATGTTTCCTCCTGCAAAATCAATATGATTATCTTTAATTAAAATCATATCGTACAAGCCTATTCTGTGGTTAACACCACCGCCAATTCTTACAGCTTCTTTTTCAAAGAATCTAAACCCGGGTGTTGTTTTGCGGGTGTCGAGTATTTTTGTTTTTAATCCTTTAAGTTCATTTACATATTTGCCTGTTTGTGTAGCAATGCCACTCATTCTTTGCATTACATTTAAAACCAGACGTTCTGCCTGAAGTAATAATGATGATTTTCCTTCTACAAAAAAAGCAATATCACCAGCATGGCAATAGTCACCATCTTTTTTAAAGATTTCAAATGTGAAATCTTTATCAAATTGCATAAAAATTTTTTGAGCTATTTCAATTCCTGCAATAATTCCTGACTCTTTTACAAGCAATTTTGCTTTTCCTTTTTGATCTGCCGGAATACAAGCTTGTGAAGTATGATCGCCGTCGCCTAAATCTTCATTAATAGCATTTTTAATAAATGCATTAAGCCATAAATCATTCATTACCACTTTCAATGCGAAGTTGTTGAATAACCTGAGTATTGTCCTGATTCTTTAAAAATAACGAAACCCTATAAGTTCCTGTTGAAGTGGTTAAATTACCAATTACATATTTAGAACCTTCTTTTCCACCCTGATGCATAATCGTGAAATTTGAAGGAACATTTTTGCTGAAAAATTCTTTTAGAATAATTTCCGCTTGTGTTTTACTATAAATATCCTGTTTGTCAATTAATGTTAAGTCGATATTAGCATTAAAATGTTTTGCCAGTTCTTTGGCATTCCCAGATTTTAAGGCATTTGCAACTCCATCAGGAAGATCGCCTGCAAATACATTTTCGAAATTACCTAAAAATAGTGCTAAACCGATAATTACCGAAATAAAATGTAACTTTTTCATTTTATTCATTTATTTTGTGAGAAATATACAAATCAAAAATTAAACCAGAACTACTTATTTTAGTGATAGAATAGTTAAAATTTATTCTGCAAGTTAAAAATAATTTTACAAAATATTATTCTTTATGAAGATTGTACTCTTAGTTTTTGGAAAGACTGATGAAGATTTTGTTAATGAGGGCATAAAGCATTTTGAAAAACGATTGAAATCTTTTTATCAGTTTGAAATGGAAATTATTTCAGAGCCAAAATTACATGGCAAGCTCGATATCAAAAGACAAATGGATGATGAATTTAAATTATTTGAAGCTAAAATTAAGGAAACAGATGAGGTTATTCTTTTAGATGAAAATGGAACACATTATGCCTCAGAAATGTTTGCCAATAAACTGGAATCGATGATGAATACCGGAAAAAAACGACTGGTTTTTGTAGCGGGAGGAGCATATGGATTTTCTCAGGAAATGAAAAAAAAATACAGCAACAAAATATCTCTTTCTAAGATGACGTTTACACACCAAATGGTAAGGTTAATTTTTATAGAACAATTATATCGTGCCGCAACTATTTTAAAAGGTTTGCCGTATCATCATAAATAGAACATTTCTTTATATCTTTGATTTGATGAGAAAAATACCTTTTAAACTTTGGTTAATATTTGTAATTATTTCACTTCTTGCAGGAATTGCCAGTGAATACTTTATTTCTCATACATTTTCTGAAAAGATTAATGTAAATTCATTTTCCCAAACACTGCAATCACAAAGAAGTGAATTAAAATTTAAGATAGAAGAATTTTCTAAAAGAATAGAAAAAAAAGGGATAGAAAGATTTTTGCCAGAAGCTTTTAATGAATATTCAAAAACTTTATCAAATTCGGGACTTTATTTATTTGCTTATAAAAACCAGAAACTTGTTTTCTGGAGTGATAATTCTTTTATAATTGAAGATTGGCAGTTTTTAGGAGATACCCTTCAACCTGTTGCCTTTGTTAATAATGCATGGGTGGTAACAGAACAGAAAACAATTAATGAGATTAAAATAGTAGGTTTTGTTTTAATAAAAAATGAATACCCGGTAGAGAATAAATTTCTAAAAGATAATTTTAATTCTGTATTAAATGTTACGGGTAATTTTAATGTTACAATTGCTCCACAGAAGAATGGATTCCAAATTAAAGATAACAAGGGAAATTTCTTGTTTACATTAATGCCTAAAGAGGAATCTCATTTAACCGAGTCACATGGCTGGTTGCCATCTTTATTCTATTTGTTAGCGTTTATTAGTTTATTGTTTGCTATTTCAAAATTTATTAGAACAACAAGTTTGAGAAATAAAAACTTAACAATTCTAATAATCTCATTATGTCTGCTATTTATTAGAGGCTTAATGATGTATTTTAAATTTCCTCATGTCTTGTATGAAAAAGAATTCTTTGGTCCCGGTGCATATGCCTCATCAATAATTTTACCCTCATTAGGTGATGTTTTAATAGATGCAATACTTATTTTTTATATTGTTTTAATATTTTACAGAGAATATACAACCTTAACTTTTTCACGTTATATTTCAAAACCCAAAATATATTTGATTTTATGGTTAGGGTTAAGTGTAATTTCATCATATTTTATTGTTTTATTAGCCAGAAGTCTTATTCTTGACTCAAATATTTCTTTTCAGATTTATAATATTCTTGATATTGATATAAACAGTATAACAGCATTTGCAATACTTACATTACTGTTTTCTTCGCAATTCTTTATATTTGATAAGGCTATAATTATATTAAGAAGGTGGTTTAGTATTAAGGAAGTAATTTCCTGGTTTATTATTCCTGAATTATTAGTTTTTGCAGTTACTTTTTTTATTCAGGAAAATAAAGAATTGTATTCTTTGTTATTTTTTATCTCGAGTTTTGTATTGCTTGCTATATTCAGATATTCAATTAAAAATTTCGGATTTTATAAGTATGTTATTCTGATTTTTCTAACTGCTATTTATTTTACTGCTTTTACATTATATTACAGTCAGGTAAAATCGTTAAATGTAAGAAAAGTTGTTGCAATTGGACTTTCCAATGAACGCGACCTTGTTGCCGAAATGCTTCTCGAAGATTTGCAAAAGAAAATTGTTGAAGATAAAACCATTTCTGAACTGGCACGAAAACCACTTGATAAACGGTTTGAAATATTTCAATATCTGCGCGAGAATTATTTTTATGGATTCTGGACTAAATACGATATTCAGACTACTGTTTGTACATCTTATGATAATTTAAAGATTGAGCAAACAGGCGAATTTTATGGTTGTTTTGATTTCTTTGAAAAGATAGTTAAAGATCAAGGTGTGATTATTCCCGGTACAAATTTTTATTTTGTTGACAATGAAAAGGGTAGAATTAGTTATTTAGGAATACTAACATTTTTACCAAAAGGATTCGATTCATTAAGTACACGATTATTCATTGAGCTTGATTCCAGGTTATTAAGTCAGGAATTAGGGTATCCCGAATTGCTATTAGACAAAAAGGTTAGCGATGCGAATATTGCAAAGAAATATAGTTATGCAAAATACAGAAACGGAAAACTATTAACACGTAATGGCGAGTTTGAGTATAGGTTTTCTTTAAATGCATATAATGTTCCTAAACAAGAATTTTTTGTTAAAAGGAGCGAGGGGTATGAGCATTTATTTTATAAATATGATAAAAATACTACAATTGTTTTAAGTACTCCTGCACCCACATTTTATGACGTTATAATAGGTCTTTCTTATACTATAGTTTTGTTTTTTATTTTGTTTTTATCATTTGTTTTAATAAGAAATATAAATAAGCTTAGTATAAAATTTACATTAAATATTCGTTCAAGAATTTTAATTTCATTTATATCAGTTTTAGTGCTTTCATTTATTCTTATTGGAAGTGGAACTGTTTATTATATTATTTCCCGTTATGAGAAAAAGAATTATGATAATATTTCGGAAAAAATACAGTCTGTATTGGTTGAGCTAAATAATAAAATTGGCAAAGAAGAAAAACTACTCCCCGAACAAACAGAATTTATTACATCGTTACTAATAAAGTTTTCTAATGTATTTTATTCTGATATAAATCTGTATGACAACAATGGTAAGCTTTATGCAACTTCACGACCTGAGGTATTTAATAAGGGATTTGTTGGAAATCTGATTAATCCTGAAGCATATTATAACATATTATACCAATATAAGCCTGAAGTTATTCTTGAAGAACATATAGGTGAGTTAAAGTATTTATCGGCTTATGTTCCTTTTTATAATGTAAAAGGCAAGGTAATTGCTTATTTGAATCTGCCATATTTTACAAGACAAAATACGCTTACACGCGAAGTATCTTCATTTGCAATTACTCTTGTAAATATTTATTTGATATTGATTTTGCTGGCAATGTCAATAACAGTATTTATAACAAATGGTTTGACAAGACCGTTGATTATGTTACAAAGAAAATTCCGGGAAATTGAACTTGGGAAAAAGAATGAACCAATAGTGTATGAGCGAATGGATGAGATTGGCTCACTTGTAAGTGAATATAACAGAATGCTTGAAGAGCTTTCCAGTTCTGCCGAAATATTAGCAAAATCGGAAAGGGAGATAGCCTGGAGAGAAATGGCAAAACAAATTGCACATGAGATAAAGAATCCGCTCACTCCTATGAAACTTTCTGTTCAGCATCTGCTTCGTTCGTATAATGATAAAACCCCGGGATGGGAGAATCTGGTTGATAAAATGGGAAAAACATTAATTGAACAAATTGATGCACTTTCAACAATAGCTTCAGAGTTTTCATTATTTGCAAGGCTTCCGTCGCCGGTTATTGAGAGAATTAATATTGTGGAAAAAGCTCAGAGTATTGTTCAGTTATATAAGCAGAGCGATAATGTGAATATTGTTTTTGAAAATCATAATATTGAAGAGATATATGTTAATGCTGATAAAGAGCAAATATTACGAGTGCTGACTAATCTAGTTAAAAATGCTATTCAGGCTATCCCATCCGGTAAAGAGGGACTAGTAAAAGTAGAGACATTAAACTACTCATCATTGGCAATTGTTAAGATTTCTGATAATGGAACCGGAATTACTGATGAAGTACAGAAAAAGCTATTTAACCCTAATTTTACTACAAAAACAAGCGGTATGGGATTAGGTCTTGCAATGGTTAAGAATATGGTTGAAGGAATGGGCGGACAAATACAGTATGTTACAAAAGCAGGAGAAGGAACTACTTTCTTTGTTGAATTACCTTGTGTTTAAAATTATATTTATATGGAAATAATTAAAATTAAAGAAGCAAAATCATCAAATTCTGTTGCATTAGAGTTGCTAGAAAATCAGGATTTAAAAGAAGGAACAGTAATTTGGGTAGAAAATCAAACAAACGGCAGAGGTCAAAATACGAATGTTTGGGAAAGCGAACCAGGACAAAATTTAACCATTTCAATTGTTTTACGACCTGCATTTTTAAAGCCCGAGAATCAGGCATATTTATCAAAAATTGTGTCACTTGGTTTAGCCGATTATGTTGGATTATTTTGTTCTGAGGTCTATGTTAAATGGTTTAATGATATTTATATTAAAGATAAAAAAGTTGCTGGTATTTTGATAGAGAATACATGGATTGGACAAAAGTTGAATGCAGCGGTAATCGGTATTGGACTTAATCTTAATCAGGAAAAATTTCCTAACAATTTGTCAAATGCAGTTTCTTTAAAAATGATGACAGAAGTTCCTTTTGTATTAGAGGAAAGCTTAAAACTCCTACATGGCTTAATAATGACGCGTTATGAGCAGTTAAAAGACTCCGAGTTTAACAATATAGACATAAAGTATAATTCATTGTTGTATAAATGTGGTAAAGAATCTTCATTTGTAAAAGATGGCGAAATATTTAAAGCAACAATCATTAAAGTAGAACCAAACGGGCATATACAATTAAAACATAATGATGGTAGGGTAGGATGTTATGGGATGCATGAGATAAGGATGATGTAAATTAATATGATAAGAATGAAAAATTACAATACATATACGACTAATATATTTTATATGTGTATGATGATATGGTTTGTATAAATAAGTTAGCCATAATATTTAAAATGAACTTAAATATTGAGAATATGAAAAAGATTATTGGAATGACAATTCTTATTGTATTTATTTTTTTTGGATGCAAAAAGGATAAAAAAGAAACAGATACTTTTTATAAAGCTAAAATTGATGGATTAAGTCAAAAAGGACCTTTTGTAAATGGGTCTTCGTTGACTCTTTTTGAATTAAATGAAAGTTTCTTGCAAACTGGAAAATCTTTTAATACTCAAATATTAGATAATCTTGGTTCTTTTGAAATAAACAATATCGAAATTCAAACTTCTTTTGCGAAACTAAAAGCAGATGGATTTTATTTTAATGAAATAACAAATTCCAATTCAAATGCTGCTATTTCACTTTATGCCATGTCAGACATAACGAATAAAAATACTGTAAACGTTAATTTGCTAAGTACTCTAGAGGTTTCGAGAATAGAATATCTATTAAATCAAGGCTTGACTTTTAATGCAGCAAAGCAGCAAGCACAAAGTGAAATATTAAATATCTTTTCTATTCAAAAATCTGGAATTCCTGAATCGGAATTGCTTGATATTTCTAAGGAAGGCGACAATAACGCAATATTACTTGCTGTTTCGTTGATTCTTCAAGGTTATAGAACCGAAGCAGAATTGACTCAATTGCTTGGCGATATTAGTACAGATATCCGTACAGATGGTATTTTAAATAGTCCAACTCTTGGATCATCATTAATTAATGACACAAAATTACTTTCACTAACAAACATAAGAAGCAATATTGAGAATAAATATATTTCGCTAGGTATAACAACGACAATTCCAGATTTCGAAAAATATATAAACCTGTATAAAGACTCTTGCAATTATACTGTTACAAATAATATTGTTTTCCCTGACACAGGAATATATGGAATAAATATTTTAAATGCAGATACAATATACTCTCCAGGTTCGAATTATAGTATATGTGCAAATTTACCAAATGGAACACATTTAAAAATTATAAATAATAGTTGGGCTATTGCTTATGAGACAGGAACTCTAAATGGTTGGTTCCAACCAGTACCTGGAACATATGAATCAAACCAATGTGGTTTAATTGATGGACATATTAATCTAGGAACTGGAAATGCAACTTTAATGTTTTACGAGAATTACTCACTAGTTCCAACCCGAATAAAAAATATTTATATTCAATAAAATACTATGGCTAACACTACCTTAACATAACTGGGCGGGCGGTGGTAACTTGACAACTGTAACAAAATACATACACCCCAGCGGCTTGATATCCACTAGGGCTAATCGCCCAGCTATGTCAAGCTCCATCCGTTATAATTAAATATTGTTATTAGCACAAGCGGACGCTTGCACTAAATGTTGTAAGTTATTCTGAACTTTGTTGTCTTCTGAATTCAGCGCAAATTATAGCAGTTGCAGTTGCCACATTTAGCGATTCGCTGGTTGGTGAATCAGATTGAAATGGTGGTATAAATAGTTGATTTGTTAAGACTTTTAGAACTTCTTTGGAGATACCGTTACCTTCACTTCCCATAACAATAATCCCATTATTAGTGAGTTTTTGCTTGTAAATGTTTTCACCGGTTAAAGTTGTTCCGTAAATTGGTAAATTTGTTTCTGATTGTATTTTGTTAAAAAACTCTGGAAGTGAATGATAATGTACATTAACTCTTGCAAAAGCACCCATTGTTGCCTGAATTACTTTTGGATTGTATAAATCAGCAGTTGCAGGGCTTGCTATAATGTTTTTAATTCCAAACCAATCTGCGATACGAATAATAGTTCCTAAATTACCAGGGTCTTGAACATCATCAAGAGCAAGAGTTAAAGTGTTTTTTAAATCCTCAAAATTTAATCTGTTATCGGGAATGTTACAAACAGCTAAAACCTGCTGTGGTGTTTTTTGAAAAGAAATTTGCTGAAGTTCTTTTTCAGTTACTTCAAATATTTCAGTTTTTGGGAGTTTTTTATTTTCTGCTAACCAATCTTTAACTGCAATTAAATATTTTATTTTAAGATCTGATTTAATAATTTCTCCAACTATTTTATGTCCTTCGACTACAAACAGATTATTCTCAACTCTGTACTTTTTTTGATCGAGCGAACGGATTAGTTTTATAATTGCTTTTGAAAGCATAAAGAATATTTTATTTGTCGAAATTAAGAAAAAAATGCATGTTTTCTCTAATGATTTGGTAAATTTGGTAAAGATTTTAAACTTTAATATTGTTTTTAGAAAAATTAGATAAATGAATAAGCTATTTGTGTTGTTGTTTTTAATATTTAGTTGTAATATTATTATTGCTCAAACTAATACCGAAAAGAAAATTAAGCAGTTTGAAGATAAATTGATTTCTTTTTCAGATAGTCAGAAAGTATATAATCAAAAGCTGGAAAGTCTTAAATTACAATGGATAAGGGAAGAAATTAAACAATACGGTTTGCCAAAAATATCTGGCGAAGGAATGCTTATTAATCATTCCGCAATGTCGATGTTTTACGATGAAAGGCATGGGCAATCACTATGGGTGGTACATATGATTTTACCTGATATAAAAACCGGAATTCAATCGAGAACAAATGACTTTAGAAAAGATTCAATGGTTATTTCTGGCACACCTGGCAAAGAAGATTATTTTAATACTGGTTATGACAGAGGGCATTTAGCTGCTTCGGCAGATTTTCGTTGGTCGAAAAGGGCATTGAGTGAATCGTATTATTATTCTAACATGTCGCCGCAGAAACCTGAATTTAACAGAGGAAAATGGTCGCAATTAGAAGATTTTGTGCGACAATATGTACTGGAATATAACGAACCTGTATTCGTTGTTACAGGAGGACTGTTAACAGATAGTCTTAAAAAAATCGGTAAAGAAAAAATGATTTCTGTTCCAAAATATTATTATAAAATTATTGTTGATATAAATGGAAACGATAAAAAAGGTATTGCTTTTATAATGCTTAATGGCACCAATACTAAGCCAATTATAAGTTATGCGGTTTCAATTGACAGTGTTGAGAAAGTAACAGGAATTAATTTCTTTGCTTCCTTACCAGATACACTACAGGACAGAATTGAAAAAATGAATAATATTGACTCGTGGCTTAACAAAGAGCAGGCAGGTGGAGCTAAACCACTGGAAGTTGAAGAATTACCCAAGGGAGCAATAAATACTGTTGATGCAGAAAAATTCTACGACCAGAAAGCAACGGTTTGTGGAACTGTAGTAGCATCAAGAGTTTTGAAAGATTCAAAAGGAATAGTTTTTAATCTCGACCAAAAGTTTCCTAATCAGATATTTTCATTTACAATCTGGAAAACTAATGTGGCAAATTTTAGTTACGAACCTGCAACAGTATTAATGAACAGGAAAATTTGTATTACAGGAAATATCGATAAGTACAAGGATAAACCAACAATGGAGCTTAAAAACGAAAAAGCCTTAGAATTTTTAGATGATGAAAGCGGAGACTAAAACTTTATTGTCTTGCATGAAAGCCGGGATTCTGGAAGCCGGTTGTGACGAAGCAGGACGAGGTTGTCTGGCAGGTCCTGTTTTTGCTGCTGCAGTAATTTTACCAAAAAATGTGAACATTGTTGGATTGGATGATTCCAAAAAACTTTCTGAAAAATTAAGGTATCAATTAAGAGAAATTATTCAAAACACTGCAATATGTTATGGCATCGCAATGGTTGATAATAATCAAATCGATAAAATAAATATTCTTTGGGCTTCAGTGTTGGCAATGCAAAATGCTTTAGATAAACTTTCTAAAGTGCCAAAGCATATTTTAGTTGATGGTAACAGATTTAAACCTTACAAAAATATTTCTTATACGTGTGTTGTTAAGGGTGATGAAAAATACCAGTCAATTGCTGCTGCGTCTGTATTAGCAAAGACTTACAGAGAT
>JACREQ010000111.1 GCA_016218155.1 Bacteroidia bacterium | reverse complement strand
CTGATGGTAGCTTTAGCTTTTCTGTTGTTATACTTCAAAAGAAAAAGAATAAAGTAGAAATCACTAAAAGACATTACGGAATTACAACCGTTGAAGAACTGATGAAAGTTCTGCCATCTTCACTTCCGGTTCAACTGGTTATTGATGGCAAGGGTGTTATTATCAGAAAAGTGATGGAGGAGAAAGATAGTTCTAATGAAAGCTTGTTAAATCAGGTATTACCTAATTCAAATTCGTCAGAATTTTATTTTGAAAAATACAAAACAGAAGGTGATTTTGTTTTTATTTCTCTTATCAGAATTCAGCAATTAAACGAAATTTACAATCTTTTTAACGATGCTGGCAGAATAGTAGTAAATGTTTCTCTTGGGCCACCTATAATTAATCATTTATTAAATTATGTTGAAGCCAATGAAAACATTATTGAAATACCCTCAAATCAACTTCAAATAAGGGAAAATCTCATTGTTGAAATAAACCGTACCTCAAACCAAACAGCAGGATCAATTATTAAAGTAGGTACTGAAAACATTGAAGGCAGTATATTATTGCCATTTACTGCTGGATTCTGTTATTTGTTAAATTTATTTGATGAAACAATACTACCTGACAACATTCAAAAACAAGCTGATGAATATTGGAATAAACGAATATTTATTATTGGAGGTTGGTCTGCTCTTGTTTTAATATTTATATTGTTATTAGTAAGTTTTCTATTGTTTGATAACTACCGGAAACAGTCAAATGATTTATCTTATAAAGTGAGTTTAAATACAGATTTAATCAAGCGATTAGATACACTAAAAGCAGAACTGAAACTTAAAAAAGACTTTTTTAAAGATTATAATTTATCTGAAAGCAGTCGTCAATCATATTTTGCAGATCAGATTGCTTTGACTTTACCTGAAACAATTACTTTAACAGTACTTGATGTAAATCCATTAAACAAGAAACTAAAAGAAAATCAGGCTCCTGAATTTGATAGGAACAGCATATTTATTTCAGGAATTACATCCAATTCAAACATATTAAATGACTGGATAAAAAAGCTTCAACAACAGAACTGGGTGAAGCAAATTAACATTTTGAATTATTCTCAGGAAAACGCTGTGGTAAAAGGGGAATTTAAGATAGAAATGATTTTGAACTGATGGTAGAAAGAAAAACATATCATAAAAAAGTAAAGCTACTGGCAATTGGCGTAGTTGTCATGCTTATACTTTCTTATTATTTTTCGTTCAGGAAAACCATAAATTCATATTCAGAATGCCAGGATTATAAAGATCAGCTCGAAAATATTCAAACTGCACCTTCTGAAATTGCTGATGTCGAACAACAGCTTGCTTCCATTGAAAGGTCAGTAGGAATGAACCCGGATACAAGCACTGATTTTCAGAAAATACTTCTCGAAAAAATAAGTGGGTATTGCCAGCAAAACTATGTGGTACTAAGGGAATTTCCACAGACCATATATTTCAATAATCAGGACTTTGAAGTGGAAACCAATCAGGTGGTAGTAGAAGGATCATTTGTTAAGATACTCACACTGGTTTATAATCTTGAACAGAAATTCCGTCTTGGAAAAATAGTATCACTCCGGTTTGCTACACAGAAAGATTATAAAACCGGTTCGACAAAGCTTTATGCAACACTCTATTTTCAAAACTTTAAAAAAGTAAGAAATGAATAAGACATGGTTCTGTTTATTATGGTTAGTTCTTCCGGTAATATTTATTACAGGTTGTGAAGATATTATTGAAGAAGACCTGAATGGTAAAACGATTACCATTATTTCTCCAGCAAATAATTACCATACAACAACACTTTCCCAGACCTTCTGGTGGAATGAAGTGGTCGGGGCAACCAGTTATAATCTGCAAATTGTTGATTCTTCATTTGTAACGATAAATCGCCTTGTAGTAGATACTGATATTACTTCTAATAAATTTGCATATACCTTATATCCGGGAACCTTTCAGTGGAGAATTAAAGCAATAAACGGGAACAGTGAAACAGTCTATACGACTTATTCCATAAGAATAGACAGTACGGCTAATTTATCAGGTCAGCAGGTAGTTTTGATTTCACCTGTAAACGGACTTGTAACCAATCAAACTACATTACAATTTAAGTGGTACGAATTATATAATGCTACTGATTATCGTTTAGAAATACGCACCCCCGATTGGAACGGTTCACTTGCTGTAAATCCACAGATCGTTTCGGGAGATACCGTTAGTGTAACTTTAGAGGAAGGATATTATTCATGGGGTATTCAGGCACAAAATGGAACATCAAGTTCACTTTTTACAACACGAACATTAGTGGTTGATACAACCAGACCACTTACACCAACTTTAACTTATCCAATCGCTAATGACACTATTAATGATAGTACTTTAACATTGTCTCAACTTACATTCCGATGGACACATGGAGTAAATTCTGGTTCTGCTCTAAAAGACAGTTTGTTTCTTTCTACAAATTCAACTTTTTCAGGTTCCGGTATTGTGTTTAAAGTCCTTGTTACAGACACAACTTATACTTACACTATGCAAACAGCCAATACATATTACTGGCGGATAAAACCATTGGATGCAGCTGGTAATATTGGTACAATCAGCTCATGGAAACAGTTTGTTTATGAAAAATAAATCGGTACGATACATATTGATTTTTTCTGTAATACTTGTATGGGGTACTATTGCATATAAGATTTTCAGCTATGTTAATTCCGACGAAGACGAAATAGTAAATCAGAATACTTCCAAACAAAAAAGCGAACAAACTACGATTACAGATACTTTTCAATTGGTAGCCAGCTATCGTGATCCATTTCTGGGAAGGGCAATTATAACAAATGTTCAAAATACAAATCAGAACAGCCAGAAAACAATAAAAACCGAAAAGCAGAAAGAAGTTCCCAAAATTGAGAATAAAACAATTAGTTGGCCTAAATTATCATATCAGGGAATCATCGTAAATCAGAAATCAAAAAATCAAACAGGATTGTTAAAAATCAATGGAAAGGATTTTATCATTCATCAGGGAAATATCGTTGCTGAAATGGAAATCGTCAGATTATACAACGATTCTGTGACAGTAAAATATTCAGAGGATTTAAAAACAATAGTAAAGAACAAATAAACCCATGAAAATAGCAATATTCATTTTGTTACTGGCAATAAATTTTGTTGGATTCACTCAGAATCCGGCTAAATTAAAGCGAACTGAAATCATTGTAAATAATCAGGATTCTACTGTAAAAGCTATAATACGCTTGAAAAATGTGAAATTTAAACCTAAGGATATTTTTGTTTATTATTGGTACAATTCCGATAAGATAGATAAAAATGCAGGTGGATATTATGGAAAATTGCTGGATGGGAAATATTGTGTTTTTGATAGAGATAAAAACCTTATTACACAGGGATATTTCAAAAAGGGGCTGAAAAATGGAGAATGGAAAAAATGGAATGCCAAAGGTGGTTTGAGGTTAATTGAGAACATGAAAAACGGTTTACGGAACGGTAAAGTAATTTCAATAAACGAAACCGGAAAAATAATCACTACAATAAATTACAGAAAAGGGATGAAAAACGGTAAATGCACCATTGTATGCCCTGATTCAACCATAATAAAAAAATATAAAAAGGATAAAGAAATCATTAAAGAACCGAAAATTATACCTGTAAAAGCTGTGGATGAAAAAGCTACTAAAGAGAAAAAGGAAAAAGTCAAGAAAGAAAAACCGGACAATAACAAAGAGAAAAAAGACGAAAAGAAAATAAAAGAAAAAGATAATAAAACCGACAAAAAGCCCTTCTGGAAAAAGAAAAATAAGGATAATACAAGTGAAAAAGCTAATAATACAAATGTTAATTCTGTTTTAGACCATTAATTTATAGTGAAAATATGATAAAGGCAGCTGCATTACTTTACGCAGTTTTTATTTCCATTATTATCGCATTATTATCCGGTTTCTTTATTCTTTGGACATATTATCAAAGCCGTTATCTCGATGACGAATTTATTAAAGAAAGACTGGTAAGTGATGTGAATTCTGCTATGAATATTGTCCTTGAAATGCCGGAAACATTAAATCAGAATAAAATAAAGTTGTTCGATAAAGACGAAAGAGAAATAAAATTACAAAAGAAAATATGGGGATTTTACCAGATCATTGTTTGTAGTGGAAACTGGAACAGGTTTAATTATTCAAAAAAAGCTTTGGTTGGTGATGATATTTTCAGCGGGGATAAAGTGGCTTTATATTTATGCGATCAGGACGATTATCTGAATGTATGCGGTAAAACGCTTTTAAAGGGTACTTGCTGGTTACCAAAAAAAGGAATCAAAAGAGCCTATATAGAAGGAAGTAGTTTCTCAGGAACTAAATTCGTGGAAGGTGAGATTAAACAAAGCGGTAAAACCCTGCCAGAACTGAATAAAATCATGGTTAATTATAATATGGCTATGCTGGAAGGAAAGCCTGCTGTTCAGGATAGCTTAATCTGGTTTGAAGCCATACAGAAAAAAGATACTTTCTCCAATGATTTCAACCGGAAAACACTTTATATCTTTTCGGAACAGGAAATTATTCTGGAAAACAAAGTAATCTCAGGCAATATTGTTATTAAATCCACAAAGGGCATTGAAATAGACGAATCGGTAAATATTCGTGATGCAGTATTTTATGCACCCTATATTATTTTGAAAGATGATTTTCAGGGAACTTTACAGGCATTTGTTACCGACTCTGCAAAGATAGGTGAAGATTGTCGTTTGATGTATCCCAGTGTTATTGCGTTGCTAAATAAAAAGGACACAAAAACAAAATCATTTATTAGTATTGGCGAAAAGTCAGAACTATCGGGTGCGCTTGTTCTGTACAAAGAAAAAGAAGAACAGAAAAACAGTTCGGTTTTGAAAATTGAGAAGGATGTTAAAATCAACGGACAAGTGTATTGTAATTCTTTGGTCGATCATAAAGGATGTATTAACGGTAGTTTATACTGTAAACGCTTTATCCTTTCTACTCCTTCCTCAGTCTACGAAAATCATTTATTGAATGCTACAGTAAATTTTGAAGGATTATCAAAGTATTTCACAGGAATAAGTTTACTCGAATCAGGTAAGAAAAAAGAAATCATACGATGGCTGCAATAAAAAAACTACCCTCCTTTACATTGATAGAAGTGCTTGTCTCCATGATTATCATTTTAGTCATGTCGAGCCTTGCTACACTTGCTTTTGTTAATTTATCCGGCATGGGTAAAAACCGAAAAAAACTCGAAGCGATTATTTATACAGGCAATATTTTAAACGAAGCCAAGAAAGAATACAACTATCTCGATGAAGAATTTAATTTTCCGGGAATGATTATTAAAAAAACAACGGAAGAATATCCGAATACAAAATCCCTGAAAATTTTGAAAATATCCGCTTTTACATTGGACAATAAACCGATTATAGAACGTGAGGAAATCATAAGAGTTCAAACGACAGAAACAACAAATCAAATTACCAATTGATATGAGAAGATTAAGGGCATTTACCATGATTGAACTGATGGTCGCAATGATTGTCAGTTCCATTGTCATTGGAGTTGCTCTTACTGTTTACATAAACCTGAATCAATATTATACTGATTTTAAAGCACAGGGCAAAAAAGACAGTGATTTGCTAATGCTTGTTTCCACGCTCAGAGCTGATATGGAAAAGTCATTTGAAGTAAATGGAGATAATTCAGATGTAAATATGGTACTTGAAGCCGGAAAAACAATTCAGTATAGCTTTAAGGACAAATTTATTTTAAGAACAGTGAATGAGGAAACAGATACATTTTATAATCCGGTTCAGGAAGTTGAAGTAAACTATCTGGACAATGAAAATAAATATGTGAATGATTTATTAATAAATATAAAGCAAGGTGAAACAGTTTTTCCCTTACATATAACTAAAGAATATTCCAGAGATTTATTATTTTATATAGACCCGATAAACAATGAGCATTGATATAAAAAAAATAAAACCGATTCAGGAAAAAGAAACCGGACAATCAAAGAAAAAAAGCGAGTTGGCTGATTTCTTTAGTAGGGATATTTCTTTTTTCGGAAATAAACTGAACGATAAAAAGAAAGAAAATTTCTTTTCCGAACTCAGTACTTTGCTTTCTTCTGGAATCGATGTGAAAACGGCATTGGAATTAGTTATTGAAGAACAAAAGAAAAAAAACGATAAAGCCCTTTTTGAATCTATCTATAAGCAAGTAATAAACGGAAAAAGCCTTTCTGAAGCAATTATGGATTCGGGAAAATTTACGATGTACGAATATTACAGTTTAAAAATCGGGGAAGAAAGTGGACGTATTAATGAAGTACTGGAAGATCTGGCGGAATTTCTGAATAAGAAAGTAAAGCAAAAAAGACAATTGGTAAATTCATTTACTTATCCTATCATGGTTCTTGTTACTGCTGTTATTGCGGTAATCTTTATGATGAATTTTATTGTTCCTATGTTCGTGGATGTATTTAAACGCTTCAATGGAAAATTACCGGCATTAACTCAATTTATTATTGATGTATCCAATGTGTTTTCAAAAAATATAGGATGGTTTTTAATTATTGCTTTAGGAATTGCACTATTAATTTACATGCAGAGAAAAAAAGACTGGTACAGGAAACTAAAAAGTAAGATTATTTTACGTTTACCAATCTTCGGCCCCATTGCAAAGAAAATCTATATATCCCGTTTTTGTCAATCCATGTCCATGTTGATGGGTTCACATACACCAATGTTGAAATCCATAGAGCTTGTACAAAATATGATTGGATTTTATCCATTTGAAAAAGCATTGGAAAAAATACAACAGGATATTTTAAAAGGTTCTTTGTTATATGAGAGTATGAATAAGTTTCCGGTTTTTGAAAAAAGGGTTATTTCATTGGTTCGTGTCGGTGAAGAGGTAAATCAACTGGATAAAATCTTTGATAAGCTGAATAAACACTACTCGGAAGAACTGGAACATAAAATTAGTATGATGAGCAGTCTTCTTGAGCCTATTTTAATAATTTTTGTAGGTATCCTTGTAGGAATTATTCTGGTAGCCATGTATCTTCCACTGTTTAGTATCAGTACAAGCGTGTATGGATAAGTTTTTAAATAAATGAAAACAAATAAACATAAAATAACAAGAAATAATTATGCAAATCGGGGATAGTGTTAAAGTAAGAAAATGCGTTTTAGATTCAGAATTCGAGAAATATAAAATATCCGGTTGGCAGGGTCGTATTCTCGAAATATATGATATAGATGACATACAACTTGAAATAGAGTTGGATAGTATTACATTAAAGGAGATTCCAAAAGAATATATTTGGGAGAGCCTTGACAATGGCAGCGATTATGCCATTATAGATGTTCTCTTTTCTGACGTGGTAATTGTAGAACCACGTGACACCGTTGATGAAGTAAAAGCAGTAAGGCAGAAAATGAATGAAGAATTGGATTATGTTTCTATGTTAGATGAAGATGAGGAAGTGATAAAAAATACTATTATCATGTTAAATTCAGCGATAAGAGGTAAAAATCCGGGAATAACCTATGAAGAAATTAAGTATCCTTTTTTAAATTAGCCGAAACTTTGTTAAAGACAAAGAAGATGTAGATAATTTATTAGGTTTAAAATTGGTTTTAATAAAAAAGATGAAAAGTAAATCCCGAAAAAATACAGTATTAATCGAAAAATACCTTGAAGGAAAACTAAAAGGAGAAAAACTTAAATGATTTTGAATTAAGGCTTAAAACCGACAAAGAATTTGCACAGGAATATTTTTTGCAAAAAACCATTATTGAGGTAATACAAGATCAGGAGATTTTAGATCTAAGGATGAAATTAGATAAGATTGCAAAAGAACATCGAAAAAAAAGCAGAAAATAAATTTTTATCTGAATTTCATTGATACGTCCGCATTTTTTTTTGGCAAACAATAAAAAGTAATATAGAAAAAATGAGAATTTTTAATACCATTCTGGCGATTTTTAAAAATCGCCCGGAATTTTTGTTTTTTTATTAGGACAATTCTGAAATTTGCCGAAAAATGCCCGAAAAAAAACAATGTGTACATTTTGAAAATCAATTTATCTCTGATTTTTATAATTTTTCGACCAAAAAGTGCTCCGTTGTTCTGTTTTGCACACGGGGAAAATAAATAGTGTACAGAATAATTATTGAAATTTTACTGGATTCTGACAAAGCTGAAGATATTACACTTTGTTTCTTCAATAGAAAAACAAAAAAATATTCTTTTCCGAACTTGTAATGATAAGACCCGCCTAAAATAATTGGTGTAAATATTCCTCAATGTATTTTAATTGCAAATTTGTTATTGTAGAAAAAAGGATTGAAACACATAAGAAAGTAGATGATTGTTTTATCGGGATTATTCGTTATTGTTTATACATGAATATCAGTCTCTTGTAAATTCAGGGTGCACCCATAGGGTAACCCTATCAGTATTTTTGATAGCAACTTTGGATAAAGTTTATAATTCTTTATCCTATGGAAAATATAGTATTCACCCAGCTATCGGTTCAGGAAGTGCGAAACATGCTTCGGGACGAAGTGCGGCAGGCACTCAGGGAATTTGGTCAGAATCCCGTCAAAGAACATTCAGAAAATGACTTGTTAAATATTCAGGAAGTAGCACAGAAACTTAATCTTGCTGTTTCAAGTATTTACGGACTGGTTCACCGAAGACAGATACCTTACATAAAAAGAGGTAAAAAACTCATTTTTGAAAATTCTCAGGTAGAAGAATGGTTAAAAAACGGTAGGCAGAAAACCATTTACGATACCGAAAAACAAGCCAATGAATTCCTGTACAAAAAAAGATCACCTTGAAAGCTGATTTTGCCAACAAAATATAAATAAAACTAAAATTCAAAAAATGAAAACAAGAACCTTTGAAGTTCCGGCAGAACAAATGCCAGAATTTGCCGAGATCATCGGGAATCATGAACTGGATAATGATATTCAGGGCATAAATGACGATAACGAAATTATTGTCGATGTCTATTACGAAACGGAAGAACGTCTGTGCGTATTTGAACTCATGGAATTACTCGACCCCGAAGATGACGATTAACCAATGGAGGACAATGGCTATGCTGTTGCCCCTTTTTATAACCTAAAAACGAGAATTATGAATCAAACAACCCAAACCACCGGAATTCGACTTGAAGTGCCACAGAGCTTATATGAAAGGCTACAAGCCGAACAAGAAAAACGTAGATTCAATACAGGTAAAAAACCTGCTCTGGCTTTAATAATCATGGATTACTGCCTCGAAAAGCTGGATGAAAATGATGTACAGCAAAGTATTCTCTTTTCCGAACAGCCAGGTTCCGAAATAAATATGATTGATTCCCATACCGAAAAAAGGCTTCGGCTTTGGGAAGAGCAGCTTTTCATGAAACAAAAGTCATCACAGGAGAGGGAAAACAGGCTGAATGAGCGTGAAAAGGAAATCTTACAGGAAAAAAATACTGTGCTTGAGATAAAAAGTAAACTGTTGGATGAAAGAGAAAAATTTCAACAGAAAACCTTTGAAGGAACGGAATCCATAATAGAACAGAAACTCCTTCAAAATGAGCTAAAATATAAAGATGAGAAAATTCAACGGTTGGAAAATGAACTTAGCATGGCTAAAGGCAGATCACCGAGAAACCAATAGATTACAGGAAAAGCATATTCTTGCAATAAATAAAGTAAAACTTTTTTAAAGTTACGAAATCAGTTCGTTATTAATTATCTTAACCACTTCAATCATTCCCAACCTTTCAAAATACTCCCTGACAAAACGCAAATCTTCTTTCGCAGATTTATCATTTATTTTTAACGGGTTTTGTAGTTTTTTGTAAATGTTGTCAAAGTTTTTTCCTGTAAGAAATTGTATAAATCGTGCTATTTCCGTTTTGTCCACGTTTTTTACCTGCATGAATTTAAAAAGATAATGAACTGCCAACACTTGTCGGGCTGTGGTAAAATCTGTGTTTTTTTCTTCGGTTTCTTTTTCAGGTATTAGCTTTGTTATTCTTAATCTTTTTTCGATTCCTTTATTGAGTTTTTCCGATTTCAAAAACTCGTTAAATTTTTCATAAGCTTTGTATTCCGAAAACATCCGTACTAATTCTAAATCCGAATATTGATCAATGAAATAAGCTTCCGGCTTCTTTACAGGAATGGTTTCTTCAAATTCTTGATTTTTATTATCCTGTGTTATTTCAATAAAGTCAATGGTGTTATTGATGATTTGTTTATGTATTTCTTTACGCAGAACTTTTATAACAAGTGCGAACTCTTTACCGAGCTTGTATTCACGTTCCAGTGTATTGACAATGATTTCCCTTTCGCTGGCATTATATCGGATTTCCAGAATGGCTCCACAATATTTTGTGAATTCATTATGGGCATAATCCTTATAATGGGCTTTTGCCATGCGTTTTTTGTAAATATTAACCAAGCGGTTAAAATTTCGTTCAGTAATTTCATTGAAATAAACATCTAAATTCATTGTTGAATATTTTTATCAAAAATAGACTAAATATTAGATTTTCAATTAATGAATTTTGAACTTTAGACCGATGATCTTATTTTAATTTACGATCTAATTTTTCGGCTTGTTTTTGCAGTAATTTTGGTGATATATGACCATAAATTTGTGTAGTTGAGATTTTTTCATGTCCAAGCCATTTGCTGACAATTTCAATTGGAACATCGTTTTCAAGCAATATGGTTGTGGCAAGAGTATGCCTTGCAGAATGATGTGTAAGTGATTTGTTAATTCCACACAATTCAGCAATAACTTTTAAATATGCATTAACTTTTTGATTGCTATAAGTAGGTAAAATATAGCCTGTAATATTGTGCAAATATTTGTATTTATCGTATATTTCTTTGGCTTTTTTAAGTAATGGTATGGAGTGATTTATTTTTTTTATTTCGGGGATGTTATTTGAATTAACATATTTCTTTTCTACTTGATAATTGATTAATAATTTTTTACCAGATTGAATAATATTATCAGGTGTCAGAGTAATAGCTTCACCAAATCGTAATCCAGTGTAAATGCTAAATAGAAAAATATCACGGACCTTTGTTAACCCATCATTCCCACCTAAATTACCTTCCTCCAATTTGGTTATTTCTTCATTCGTAAGGTATGCTCTTTGAGTTTTATCATAATGCAATATAAAATCACTATATGGATTAATCGTTGCTTTTTCTTCTGCCAGAGCCTTGTTTAGAATGTAATTTAATCGTTGATGATGTTTATTTACATAGTTTCTTAGTAGAGTTCTTTTGGATATTTTACTTTTATAATTCTTCAGGAAATCATCAAATTCTTTTATCATATTTAAATCAATTGTTCTGATTTCAATATCGATTTTGGTTATATCATACTCTTTAAGAAAATCATCATTTTCAAACGTTATTCCTCTTTTATGAAGCAAGAATTTAATCAGATAGTAGTATGTAGTTGTATAGTGTTTTATTTTATCAGGAGAATGAGTTGCTGGTGTTCGTTTCATTTCTTCGATAAAAGACTTAATAAAGTATAGTATGGTGCTATAATTTTCTCCTATTCCTTTTAAATGATGTATAATCTGTTTTGCTGTATAAGCCTTATTCTTGTTCTCAAATTCTTCTATAGTACCAGTTACTCTTTTCTTAATATTAATTAATCTTTGATTTAATGCTTTACTGTTGTCGGATTGTTCTGTATCTTGAAGCCAGTGCTCTTTCTTTATATATTCGTTTGTGAAATATTCAGCTTTTTCTCTATTTACTATTAATCTTAAATAAATCGGAAATCCTTTATTTTTTTTAACAGTTTCTTTTAAATACAGTTTAATGGTATATCGTTGTAGATTCATGTTTTTTAAATATTAAATTTGGTGAAACATTATTTACTCTGGTGAAACATTGGTGAAACAAATATATGAAAAATATCACAAAACAAATAAAAATATCAACAAATGAAAGCATTGATATTGCTAAGAGAAGTCTTATGTAGTAAAGAAATTGATTAAAATAAAAAAAGACCGCAAAGGTCTTTCGTGAGCTGTACTGGATTCGAACCAGTGACCCCTACCCTGTCAAGGTAATGCTCTAAACCAGCTGAGCTAACAGCTCCGAAAATATTTACTGAACAGGAAAAATTGTAATGGACTCAGAATATGTTTTGTCGTTTTTAAGTATTAGAGCACCAGCACCATTATATCTCATTGTGTCATAAGTGTGAGAACCAAACTTTTTAAGTATTGTTACTTTTACACTATAAATACTTTCATATTTAAAGCTGTGTGAAGTTTGACCGCTACCATCAGATGTTTGAATATCGTATAAAGTTTTTTCATCCGGATTATAATAACCAACTGAAGGATATCCGGCTCCGTTATTGTAATATGTAGGGTCAGAATAAACTTTTACAGTTGCTCCGGGAACAACCTTTCCAGCTTCATCAACTACTGTAATAATTGCTTTAGGTGGATCTTCTTTATTACATTTAGAAGCAGTAAATGTAACAAAAGCAAAAAGACTAAAAATTAAAACTAATGAAAGTCTCATATCCTGATTATTTTATGATTATTGTTAAATAAACTGTTTTATCTTCTTCTAAAATTAAAAGTTTTTTTCCTTCGCGATGAAATTGTGTTGTAAATTGTTCAGCTTTTACATTTAAAATAGCTTTATTTTTAAAACTAAAAGAAGCATCTCCACCAGCATCAGTATACTGAATGTCATTTAATACTTCGCCCTGAGGATCAATGTAAGAACCGTTAGGATTAGCATAAACAGTGACTTTAACGTTTGGAACGCGGGAACCACCGGTATCAAGTATAGTAATAACTGCCTTAGGTGGATCAACTTTGCGGCAGGAAATTAATATGGCTGAAAACCAAATAATTACGATTAATGTAAAACCTATTTTTTTGGTCATAATCAATTCGTTATAATTCACAATGATAATACAAATACATGAAAAAATCAAGTATTTTAAAGAAAATTTATGTTTTAAAAAGAAAAATTGTAATTAAAGATAATGCTAGTTGTATAAAAATCAAATACTTAATAACCATACTGGATATTCGGGATGCTGTGCTCTGAATTCGTTTAGTGCTTTATTTGCCTCTTCTGATGTAATAAATGAGCCAACAGCAACTCTTAACTTACCATCGCGTTTTACTAATTCAGGACTAAAGTTTTTACTTACTAATTCTTTATTAAAAACATTAACTCTACTCATTTCTACAAAAGAGCCTGCAATTATAAAGTATTTTTTATTTTGTTTTGCAGTTGTGATTGTTTCTGATGGTAAGTTTTCTTTTACAGCAATCTCTTTTTTTTCTGATTTAATTGCTACTTCTGATTGATTTATAATAGTATCAATTGAAATAGATTTTTCTATGTTTGTTTTATTTGGCTTAGATTCTGAGTAATATAATGCATATTTTGTATCTGTTAATTTATCAATAACATCAGACAAAGAAGAAGGGTTATTTAATAAATTACTAGTTGAATTTGATTGAGAGTAAAAACTGGTAGTACTTGTAGAGAATGGGATTTTACTCATCTTTAAAGGCAGTAATGCTAAAACTAATACAACTGGAATTGTAACAAGTACTTTTTTAACAATATTTCCTTTTCCTGAGGAAGGAATGGAGAAAATTGGTTTTGTAAACTCGTTATAATCAATAGGCATTTGAAGCATTGGTAAACCAAAAGCTTCAATTAACCTGTTAATAGTATTGTCAGGAGTAAAAACTATATTTTCGGATTGTTTTGCGAAATTTCCAATACCTTCAAAAACAACTGTCTTATTATTATTCAGGTCAGTTTTTAAAAAGTTTACAAAGTTTGCTATCTCAATACGTGCATCAGAATAGCTTATATTTTCGCAGGTTGATATATAGTTAACCAGCAATCCATCATTAGAATTTAATGTGCTATTAAAAACAATTGTTTTTGCCGGAGGTGAGAAAACATGAGAATCTGACTTTATATTTGCTGACCTGTAATTTGCTATAAATCCACCAAAGTCAGGTACTATAACACAGTCATATTTAAACAATAACCTTCCTATATGCTCAACAATGTTCATTTTTTTTAATTTACGATACAAAGGTAACTAACGATTAGAGCAAGCTCCAATAAGGTTTTTAACAACTTATTAACAGCGCGAACAAAACTGTTGATAACATTGTCTCTTTTTACATAAGCAGTTGATAATGAAAAAATATTTTGTTAATATAAAAGAAAATATTTTATTTTTTAATTGTAATATCAGGCTAATTTATTTGGCTAAATTTGTAATATAAAAATGTAATAATGAGATTCTATTTAAATATATTTGTTTTAATTGTTTTTTTATTTGTTACAGAAATAAAATTTGCATTTTCTCAAGAATTTATTCAGACAGAAGAGCAAATAACAGATAATAAAAAATCGGGTTTCGATAAAAAAAGGTTATTTTATGGAGGTGGCCTGGGTCTGCAGTTTGGAGACAGAACTTTAATTGACCTCTCACCAAAAATTGGGTATAGATTTACTGAAAAATTCAGTATGGGTGTTGGTTTTACATATGTTAATTATGCATATAATAAATCTCCTAAATTTTCTACCACTATGTATGGTGGTAATTTATTTGCCTCATATTTGGTTATTGAAAATGCTTTCATTTATGCAGAATATGAACTTCTTAGTTTAGAGTCAAAGTATTTTAGTCCTTTCCCAACACCAGAAAAAGATCGCTTAAATATTGCCAGTATACTTGTTGGTGGTGGTTATAAATATCAGATTGGCGCAAGGAGTTACTTAAATATGTTGGTGTTATGGAACTTAAATCAAACAGAATATTCAATTTATAATAATCCTGTTATTCGTATGAATTTCGAGTTTTAGCCTATATTATTAAGCATGTTTTTTATATAATAATTATTTATACCTTTAAATAAGCATTAATAAAACCCAATAACTATGGAAATATCTAAAAACAAAGTAGTTGAATTGAGCTACAAACTTCATCTTGATAGTTTTAAAGGAGAATTAGCAGAGGAAGTTAACGAAGAAAACCCTTTTACTTTTATTTTTGAAACAGGCGATATGCTTGAAGCATTTGAAGCAAATATTAAAGGATTAAAAAAAGGAGACACTTTTAAATTTAAAGTTGATCATAAAGAAGCTTATGGCGAAGTAGAAAATGAGAATATTGTTGATTTACCAAAAAATATTTTTGAAGTTGATGGTAAATTTAATGAAGATTTTATTTTTGTTGGTGCACAGGTTCCGATGAAAGATGAGGAAGGCAATGAATTTGATGGTTTTATTGTTGAGATTGGAAAAACAAAAGTAAAAGTAGATTTTAATCATCCTCTGGCAGGTGAAGATTTATATTTTGAAGGAAAAGTACTTAATGTTAGAACTGCTACAAAAGAAGAAATAAGTCACGGACATGTTCACGGACATGGCGGGCACGATCACCATTGATAGTTCTATTAATTGTATTATTTGTTACTAATGTTAGTCTTACATGAATAGCTTTGGCAGAATCTTTTGTGTTCAAATATTTGGTGAATCGCATGGCTTGGTAGTTGGTGTGATTATCGATGGTTGTCCTGCCGGAATACATTTGACTGTAAGTGATTTTCTGCATGATATAAATAGAAGGAAATCAGGAAAGTTAGGCACAACAACACGCAAAGAAGATGATTTGCCTGAGATTATTTCAGGTGTATTTAATGATTTTACTACAGGAAGTCCAATTACTATTTTATTTCATAACAAAGATATAAAATCTGATGATTATAGTAATTTAAAATTTCATCCTCGTCCTGGTCATGCCGATTTTACTGGCAATGTAAAGTATAAGGGATTTAATGATTATAGAGGTGGCGGACATTTTTCAGGCAGATTAACATTGCCGGTTGTTGCTGCTGGTGTTATTGCAAAAAAAATTCTTAACAATGTAGAAATAAAATCAAGAATTGTTGAAGTAGGTGGAAATTTTAATGTTGAAGAAGCTATAAAATCTGCTCAAAATAATAATGAATCTATTGGCGGAATTATTGAATGTACTGCAGAAAAAATTCCTGTTGGTTGGGGCGAACCTTTTTTCGATTCTGTAGAATCTGTTATTTCTCATCTTGCTTTTTCTATTCCTGCTATTAAGGGGATTGAATTTGGAAACGGATTTTTGTCTGCAAAGATTGTTGGTAGTCTTAATAATGATGTTATTATAGATGAAAAAGGAACAACAAATACAAATAATTCCGGTGGTATTAGTGGAGGAATAACAAATGGCAATCAATTATTGTATAGAGTTGCTGTAAAGCCCGCTTCAAGTATTGGCAAGCCTCAAACAGCATTTAACTTTGAAGAAAAGCAACTTAAAACCCTTGAAGTAAAAGGACGACATGATACTTGTATTGCTTTACGTGTTCCTGTTATTATTGAGGCAATAACAGCAATAGCATTAGCCGATTTTAAATTAATGTCAGGGCTCACCGATTAATTTATGTAATCTTCTATTTTAAAATTATTATATAATAAATAGTTAGTATTTGCATCTGATATTTCCATTTTTAAAATATCAAGAATAACTAATCTTGAAATTATTTCTATTGCGTCAACTTCAGAAATAAATGCAAGTTTACAAAAACCGGTTAAAGTAATTTTTCCATATTCAAAAAGATAATGTAGTAATGCTTCTTCATTTTTACTGTATTGCAACTTAATACCTTTTTTGTTCTTTGTTATTTCCCATATTTTAATAAGAACTTTATTTGCAATAATATTTTGATCATTAACTCTTATCCATGCATTCCATTGTTTATTTTCATCCTGAACTAAATGAGGTATTGTTTTACTTTTTGTAACAATTACTTCAAGCACAATTCTACCATTGATATTCCAGGATTGAACATTTACCGGAAGTTTTGGCTTGCAATACATATCAGTAGCAGCCTGAATCATGTAAATTTCTTCATCACTTCTTACACCGGCAATTATCCCATTATCTTTTACACCAACTAAAAGTGTTCCTCCATCAGTATTTGCAAAGGCTGCAAGTGAGCGAGCAATTTTTTTTGCGTCAGATATTTCGAATTTAAAATCTAGATTCTTACCTTCGCCCCTGTCAATTAATTGTTGAATAAAGTGTTTCCCTTTATTTGGCTTTGGTGTAATTGGTTCAATATCTTTCACGAAATTTGAAATATTGGTATAAAATTAATAAAAAGGTTCGGTTTTTGAAACTAAAAACATTTGTTGTTCGTAAAAATTAAACCAACATAGTAATTATTAAATATAAGATGAATCGTATTAGTGTAATAATCTGTTTTTTAATGATGTCCGTTTTTGTGTTTGGACAAAAGGATACAATTAATAAAGTTGATGCAAATAATCAAAAACAAGGTTATTGGGTTGTTAACGATGAAAATGGCAAAAAAGTAGAAGAAGGAAAATATTTAAATAATTCAAAGGTTGGGTTATGGAAATCATATTTTACTGACGGAACTATAAAGCAAGAAATAACTTTTATTGATAATAAGCCGGATGGGTATGCTAAGTTTTATTATCCATCAGGTGTTGTAAGTGAAGAAGGGATATGGAAAGGAAATAAATGGGTAGGAGAGTATAAATATTTCTTCCCAAATGGAAAACCTTCATATGAGTGGAAATATAGCGAACAGGGTAAACGTACAGGTGTTCAAAAATATTACCACGAGAATGGTAAAATTATGATTGAAGGTGAGTGGAACGAAGGAAAAGAATCTGGTCCCATAAAAGAGTATGATGAAAACGGAAAATTAGTTGCAGAAAAAACATTTAATAATGGTTTGTTAGATGAAGCTAGTGTTAAAATATATTCACCTACAAATAATACTAATAATCAGGTACAGGAAAATACTAACAATGTAATTATAAATGACAATAAAACTCCGGTTAATAATAACGTAGGATTATTTACAGGAAATGGCTTTAATATTACATACACAAAAGACAGAAAGAAAGAGCGCGAAGGTGAGTGGAAAGATGGTAAACTAATTGACGGTAAGCGTTATTACTATGACGAAACAGGAAAGCTCACAAAAACTTCAGTTTATAAAAATGGTAATATTGTAAATATTATCTATAACGAGTAGAAATTTTCTTTCGTTTTACTGGAAACCTTTTCACATTTAAAAAAGTCTTATTAAAAAAATTTGTTTTTTAATAATTATTGAGTAATTTTACTACTCAATTTTGCAAAATATGTTAGAAAAACTTACATGGTTTGCTTTATACACAAGACCTCGCTATGAGCAGAAGGTTCATGATGAGCTTTTGCAAATGGGAATAAATGCATATGTTCCTACTCATAAAATTCTTAAACAGTGGAGTGATAGAAAGAAGATTATCACAGAACCTTTGTTCAAATCATATTGTTTTGTTCAGATTAAACCAGCGCTTTATCTTGTGCCATTAAAGGCTAATGGTGCCGTACGTTATGTTTGGTATGATGGAAAACCGGCTATAGTGCGCGATAAAGAAATAGAAATTATACGCTTACTTTGTAATTCTGAATTAGAAATTGATGTTGTTGATTTACCTTTAAAAAAAGGTCAGGGTGTGCAAATTACAAACGGTGCATTAACTGGTTTAAACGGAGAGTATATAAAAAATGCAGGAAAAAATAAGATATTAGTCAGAATTGATTCTATCAGTCATGGTTTGATGGTAACAATTCCGCAGACTCATGTAATTGCCTGCTGATTAAAGTAGTAGAATTGTTTTCCTTGTGGTCTCTATATGTGACTCACGGGGCGGTGCCATAAATAAAACATACATTCAGATTGTTATAATACCTTGCAAAAGTTGCATGTTTTTATTAGCTTAAATTCATCTTTTTTATCTTTTAACTACCTTAAATGCTCGATACTTTAATTTCTTCCAAAACACGACTTAAGCTTTTGTTGAAATTTTTTCTTAACAGCAAGTCTAGTGCCTATTTACGTGGGCTAGAATGTGAATTTGGAGAATCAACAAATGCAATTCGTATTGAGCTAAATAGATTTGAGTCTGCCGGGTTACTTGAAACTCACATGAAAGGGAATAAGAAAATTTACCAGGCAAATCCTAATCATCCTATTTTCCCTGACATTCAAAATATTTTAAAGAAATTTATTGGAATTGATCAGATAGTTGATAAAATATTATCAAGATTAGGAGAAATTGAAAAAGTATATATTACCGGTGATTTTGCAAATGGAAAAGATAGTCAGGTGATAGATTTAATGATTATTGCAAATCACCTGGATCGCTCATATCTTTCTGAACTAATTGAGAAAACCGAGAAACTGATTAGTCGTAAAATAAGATATATTAATATGTTACCAGAAGAGTTTTTAGAGTATAAAAAACAAAAAAACGGAAACGAATCAAGGTTATTGATTTATTCTAAAGACAAATAACAATGATCTTTTTTATTCATAAACAAAAAAGAATAACGAACATATAACTTTTTACTTTTTTACTTTCAACTTTAGCCTTTTTACTTTAGCCTTTCAACTTAATATAATGAAAAGAATCCTTGTTACCGGTGCCGCTGGCTTTATAGGTTCGCACCTTGTTAAAAAATTAATTGACAGGGGAGATGTTGTTCTTGGCTTGGACAGTATTAACGATTATTACGATGTTAATCTTAAATATTCACGCTTAAGTGAAGCAGGTATTGAGAAAAATAACATTATAGAAAATGAAATAATTCAAAGCACTGTTTATTCAAATTATTCTTTTATTAAATCTAAACTCGAAGATTTAACAACGATTAAAAATGTATTTAAAATCTTTAAACCAGATGCTATTTGTAATCTTGCTGCTCAGGCTGGTGTCAGGTATTCTTTAGAAAATCCGCATGCTTATATAAACTCAAATATCATTGGCTTTATTAATTTGCTTGAAGCAGCTCGAGAATTTCCTGTTAGTCATTTTGTATATGCCAGCAGCTCCAGTGTGTATGGATTAAATACAAAGATGCCACTTTCTGTTTCCGATAATGTGGATCATCCAATAAGTTTATATGCAGCATCTAAAAAATCTAATGAGTTAATGGCTCATACATATAGTCATTTGTTTAATGTTCCAACAACGGGATTAAGGTTTTTTACAGTGTATGGACCAAAGGGAAGACCTGATATGGCATTGTTCCTTTTTACAAAAGCAATTATTGAAGGTAAGCCAATTGATGTTTTTAATAATGGCAACATGGTTCGCGATTTTACATATATTGATGATATTGTAGAAGGAATTACAAGAGTAATTGATAATCCTCCAACAGGACAAAAAGAATGGAATAGCGAACATCCCGACCCTGCAACATCTCCGGCACCTTACAGATTGTTTAATATTGGAAACTCATCGCCAATTAAACTTATGGAATATATTGGAGCTATTGAAGAGGCTTTAGGTAAGAAAGCAATAAAAAACTTTTTACCCTTGCAATTAGGTGATGTTCCAAAAACTCATGCCGATGTTACTCACCTCGAAAATGCAGTTGGTTACAAACCCGCAACTCCGGTTAAGGAAGGAATTAAAAGGTTTGTTGAGTGGTACAAAGAATATTACAAATAAATGGCACTTTCGTTTATCTTTCTTTATAATTGAATAAAACCATTAGGTAAATCTTATATTTAGTTTTTGAAGATGAATCAGGGCGAAATTGTCTTATATCAGGATAAAAATAATTCAGGTATTCAAATCGAAGTAAGGGTTGAAAAAGACACGATTTGGCTTACTCAAAAGCAAATGGCAGAATTATTTGATTGTTCAACAGACAATATCAGTCTGCACTTGAGAAGAATTTACAAAGACAAAGAATTAAATGAAAATACAACTTCCGAGGAATACTCGGTAGTTCAAATTGAAGGTAATCGTGAAGTAAAACGAAAATTATTACTTTATAATCTGGATGCTATTATTTCAGTCGGATATAGGGTAAATAACATTCGCGGTACTCAGTTCCGTATTTGGGCAAACAAAGTTTTAAAAGATTTTCTTTTAAAAGGATACGCAATACATCATAGAATAGAAAAGCTCGAAAATAAAGTTCATAAATTAGAGAAAAAATCTTCAGAATTTGACCTTCATATAAATACTAGTTTACCTCCACATGAAGGCATTTTCTTTGATGGACAAATTTATGATGCATACGAAAAAGTTTCTTCCTTTATTAAAGAAGCAAGATTCTCAATAATTTTAATGGATAATTATGTTGATGACACAGTCTTGACTTTATTAACAAAACGCAGGAAAGGTGTTAAGGCAACAATTTATACCCAAAAAATATCAAAACAACTGGCTTTGGATATTCAAAAACACAGTGCACAATATGAATCTGTTGAGGTAAAAATATTTTCAAAATCGCACGATAGATTTTTAATTATCGACGAAAAAATAATTTATCACATTGGTGCTTCGCTAAAAGACCTGGGTAAAAGGTGGTTTGCTTTTTCCAAAATAGAGATTAACCCAGAATTAATTCTCAAAGAACTCAACAGATATTAACTTATTAACCATGAGTTGAATAATATTTTGCCATTCAACCTCAGTCTTGTTCTTTAAACCTGCCTGCCGGTAGGCATGGCTTTAGTCTTTAATCTTTCAACTTTGTACTTTTTTATATGAACAAAAATTCAAAAATCTACATCGCAGGCCACACCGGAATGGTTGGTTCAGCAATTAAAAGAGAATTAGTAAAAAAAGGATATAATAATTTTATTGCAGCAACTTTAGATGAGCTAGATTTAACAAATCAAAAGAGTTGTAATGATTTTTTTGTAAAACATAAACCGGAATACGTTTTTCTGGCTGCAGCAAAAGTAGGGGGAATTATTGCTAACAATACGTACAAGGCACAGTTCATTTATGAGAATCTGATGATGGAAGCTAATATAATTCATTCATCATATCTGCACGGTGTTAAAAAACTGTTGTTTTTAGGTTCCTCATGTATTTATCCAAAATTTGCTCCACAACCAATGAAAGAAGAGCATCTTTTAACCGGAATATTAGAGCCAACAAATGAACCCTATGCTATTGCAAAAATTGCAGGATTAAAAATGTGTGATGCTTATCGGGAACAATATGGTAGCAATTTTATTTCTGTTATGCCGACAAATTTGTATGGAATAAACGACAATTATCATCCCGAAAATTCTCATGTACTTCCTGCATTAATCCGCAGATTCCATGAAGCAAAAGTTAATAATTTGTCCGAAGTAGTTGTCTGGGGAACCGGTAGTCCTTTACGTGAATTTATGTTTGCCGATGATTTAGCCGACGCTTGTGTTTTTTTAATGGAAAATCATAATGAATCTGGCTGGACTAATATTGGAACAGGAGATGAGTTCAGCATAAAACAACTTGCAGAAATTATTAAAGAAGTTGTAGGATTTACCGGAAAATTAGAATTTGATACCACAAAACCTGATGGAACTCCAAGAAAACTGCTTGATGTTACAAAACTGCATTCTTTAGGTTGGAAACATAAAACTACAATGAAAGAGGGAATCCATTTAGCATATCAAGACTTTATTAAACGAGGGATTGTTTGATTGTATGTTAATTTGATTGTTTGGAAAACACACCCTAAGTAACGATCAAACCATCGCACTATCAAACCATCGCACCATCAAACTATCGCACCATCAAACTATCAAATAATCATTTATGTCATTTAAGTATAATTTCGAAAAACTAGAAGTTTGGATAATTGCTAAAGATTTGGCAGTAGAAGTTTATCGATTGACAGAAAAGTTTCCAGCAAAAGAGAAGTATGGATTAATTTCTCAATTAACGCGTGCAGTAATTTCTGTTTCTAGTAATATTGCAGAAGGAAATACAAGAAAATCAAATAAGGAAAAAGTACATTATATCGAAATATCTTATGGATCATTAATGGAAGTAGTTTCAATTTTAGTAATTTCAAAAGAATTAAAATTTGTAGAAGAAAGCGATTACGATAAACTAAGAACTATAATAGAAGAATTATCTAATAAACTAATTGCATTAAAAAATAATCATAACTCGAATAATAGAGTTGTCAAGCTATAGTACTTTCAAACCATCAAACCATCAAACAATCAGACCATCAAATTATCAAACTATCAAATTATCAAACTATCAAATAATCGAACTATCAAACCATCAATTAATCAAACTATCAAATAATCGAACAATCATTTTAATATGAAAAAAGCCCTAATCACCGGTATTACCGGACAAGATGGCAGTTATTTAGCCGAAATATTAATTGAAAAAGGATACGAAGTGCACGGTATTATTAGACGAAGCAGTTCATTTAATACTGGAAGAATAGACCATTTGTATAATAATAAAGAAATACACGGAAAAACATTATTTCTTCATTATGGCGATTTAGTTGATCCTTCAAGTTTGTTAAGAACATTAGAAAAAATTCAACCCGATGAAATTTATAATTTAGGAGCACAGAGTCATGTAAAAGTTTCTTTTGATGTGCCCGATTATACTGCTCAGGTAGATGCATTGGGAACATTACGTTTTTTGGATGCTATTAGAGAATTGGGAACTTCCAAACAGGTTAAGTTCTACCAGGCTTCTACGTCTGAGTTGTTTGGAAAAGTACAGGAAATTCCGCAGACTGAAAAAACTCCATTTTATCCTCGTTCTCCTTATGGTGTTGCAAAATTATTTGCATACTGGACAATTGTTAATTATCGTGAAGCATATAATTTATTTGCAAGCAATGGTATTTTGTTTAATCACGAAAGTCCACGACGTGGTGAGACTTTTGTTACAAGAAAAATTACCCGCGCAGCTGCCCGTATTGCACAGGGATTACAAACAAAGCTTACACTCGGCAATATGGATGCAAAACGTGATTGGGGTTATGCAAAAGAATATTGCGAAGGAATGTGGCGTATTCTTCAGCACGATGTTGCAGAAGATTTTGTTTTGGCTACAGGAGAGACACATGAGGTACGTGAATTTGTAAATCTTACCTTTGCAGAATTGGGCGTAGAACTTGAATGGCAAGGGAAAAACGAAAAAGAGAAAGGTGTAGTAACAAATATCACAGATAAAGGATACTTTTTACCCGGAATTAAAAAGGGAAATATTGTTGTTGAAGTTAGCCCCAATTATTACCGACCAACAGAAGTAGAGCTTCTTATCGGTGACCCCACAAAAGCAAAAGAAGTTTTAGGCTGGACATACACAACTCCTTTTAAAGAATTGGTAAAAATGATGATAGTGTCCGATTACGAAAAAGTTGTTAAAAGGGGATATTAGCATGTTCTTTGGTTTATAAAATATTCTGTTTATATAAGCAATAACAATTTACCATGAAAATAATCTCTATAGTTGGTGCTCGTCCAAATTTTATGAAGATTGCACCATTTATTAGGGCAATTGGTAATCATAATAAGTCTGGGAAAAACAAAATAGAACATATTCTTGTTCACACCGGTCAGCATTATGATGTAAGAATGTCACAAAAGTTTTTTGATGACCTTAATATTCCGCCAGCTGATATTCATCTTGAAATTGGTTCCGGTTCACATGCCGAGCAGGTTGGAAAAACCATGATAGAATTTGAAAAAGTAGTTCGAACTGAAAAGCCTGATTGGATAATTGTTGTAGGTGATGTTAATGCAATTTGTGCAGCCTCTATTGTTGCAAAAAAAGAACATGTAAAACTTGCACACATCGAAGCTGGATTAAGAAGTGGAGATATTACAATGCCCGAAGAAGTTAATCGTTTAGTTGCTGATCGTTTATCAGATCTCTTGTTAACACCAGACAGAATATCAAATGTAAATCTTGAAAAAGAAGGCGTATCTCTGGAAAAAATAAAATTTGTTGGAAATATAATGATTGATACCTTAGAGAGTGAAAGGGTAAAAGCAGAAAATATAGAATTGGTTTCAATATTGAATGAGAATCTTATATATGAACGATCTAATTTTCCAGAAATTGAGAATGATAAGTATGCAGTGGTAACTTTGCATAGACCTTCTAATGTGGATAAAAAGGAAATCCTTTCACATTTAGTGGATTTTCTTTCAGATGAGGTAGCTAAAGATATTCCAGTAATTTGGCCTATTCATCCAAGAACACAAAAAACATTAGTTGAGTTTGGGTTGATGGAAAAACTCATAACAAAGTACCGAATGATAATTCTTCAACCATTAGGCTATCATTCAATGTTACGATTAAATATGCATGCACGTGTTGTTTTAACAGATAGCGGAGGTTTACAGGAAGAATGTACTGTGTTAGGAACCCCATGTTTAACTTTACGCTGGAATACAGAAAGACCTGTAACACTTATTGAAAATGGAGGTGCTTCTGTATTGGTTGGAAATAATATTGAAAGAATCAGGGAAGAGTATTTAAAAACCTTGAACTTTGTTAGAAACCCTGTTAAACCAGAACTTTGGGATGGGAAAACTTCTGAGAGAATTGTAATTGAAATTATAAACTCAAGCAAAGGCTATTAACTAATGCTGTTAGCCAAAGGCTTTCGTTTTGTCTAAATATATCATGAATTTTTACTTTCTTAACGGTCTTCGAACTTATTCTTTCAAAGGAAAACAAGATGTTGTTTCATACATTCAATCAAACAACACCATACTTGTTGCCGTAAACGCTGAAAAAATAATGCGTTCTGATGATAAGTTAAAAGCATTGATTAATAAAAATACTGGTTATGCAGATGGTGTTGGTGCAGTTTGGGCTTTAAAGAAAAAAGGTTTTAGAGGAGCAAGAAAAATTCCGGGTGTCGAATTATGGTTTGAAATTGTTAAAACTCTAAATCATTCTCATAGTTTTTATTTTATTGGTAGCACTACAGAAGTTATTAAGGCTACTATAACAAAATTAAAAATAGAATTTCCAGCAATAAATATTAAAGGTTATAGAAATGGATTCTTTAATGAGGGTGATATAGATAAACTAAAGGAAGAATTAAAGAACCTAAAACCACAAATTGTTTTTGTTGCTATGGGTTCACCAAAGCAGGAATATTTAATGCAGGATTTATTTGCTTTTCATGAGGCAGTTTATCAGGGACTAGGAGGAAGTTTTGATGTTTATACCGGCAAAGTTAAACGTGCTCCTGATTTTTTTCTTAAACTGGGGCTCGAGTGGTTTTATCGGTTACTTAAACAACCTGCACGATTTGGTAGACAACTCATTTTAGTGAAATTCTTTTGGAGATTCACTATTGGAAAAATTTGAAGTAAAAAAACATTAATATGTCTCTTTCTTATAAAAAAGCTCTAGTAACTGGTGCTGATGGGTTTATCGGTTCGCATCTTACTGAAACGTTGTTATTACAAGGTGTAAAAGTAAAAGCTCTTGCTTTATATAACTCATTTAACAATTGGGGGTGGTTAGAAGATTTGCCACAAAATAAAAATCTTGAAATTGTAACAGGTGATATCCGAGATCCGCATTTTTGTAAAATGTTAGTAAAGGATGTAGACATAGTATTTCACTTAGCAGCATTGATAGCAATCCCTTATTCATATGTAGCTCCAGATTCTTATGTTGATACAAATATTAAAGGTACATTGAATATTTGTCAGGCGGCAAAGGAGAATGGTAACATTAGGGTTATTAACACTTCTACTTCTGAAGTTTATGGAACAGCATTATATGTGCCTATTGATGAGAAACATCCAAAACAACCACAGTCTCCTTATAGTGCTTCAAAAATAGGTGCCGATGCTATGGCATTAAGTTTTTATAATGCGTTTAGTTTACCTGTAACTATTGTTCGCCCTTTTAATACATATGGTCCAAGACAAAGTGCAAGGGCAGTAATCCCAACTATAATTACTCAGATTGCAAATGGAATGAAGACAATTAAACTTGGTGATACTACTCCAACGCGAGATTTTAATTTTGTAAAAGATACTTGTAATGGATTTATTGCTATTGCAAATGAAGAAAAAACAATTGGTCAGGAGGTTAATATTGCAACAAATTCCGAATTTACAATATCAGATGTTGCAAATAGAATTTCAAAAATAATGAATACAGATATAAAGTGGGAAACTGATAATCAGCGAATACGACCAGAAAAATCTGAAGTTTTCAGGTTGTTTGGAGATAATAAAAAGCTAATAGAACTTACAGCTTACAAACCCAAATATTCATTAGATGAAGGATTAAAAGAAACTATAGAATGGTTTATTAATTCTGAAAATTTAAAAAAATATAAAGCTGGAATCTATAATGTTTAAAAAATTAAGATTAAGGTTTAGGTCAAGACTAAGCACTAAAACAAACCCTCAACCTTAGCCTCAACCTTCATCTTAACCTCAAATCAATGTATAAGAGTTTCACCGAAATGCCAGTTTGGCAAAAAGCACATGAATTATCAGCTAAAGTTTTTAAATTGACAATAAATTTACCACGTTCAGAAGATTATGGTTTAACCTCTCAAATCAGACGTTCAGCAAATAGTATATCAGGAAACATTGCTGAAGGATTTGGAAGAAGTACAAGTAAAGATAAAAGCCATTTTTATATTATTTCAAGAGGTTCTACCACTGAAACTCAAAACCATCTTTTATACGGTGTTAAAGTAGGATATTTTAATGAAAAGGAAGTTGAATTGCTTTTTAATGAATATAATAACTTGATTTATGAACTAAATAAAATATTAAAAACCCTTTCCCAACCCCAGCCTTAACCTCAACCTCAACCTCAACCTAAGTCTCATCCTTAACCATTCTTCCAATATGCAAAATTTTCAACAGATAATAAATTTTATCAAAGAAACTTTTAAAGAACCAGATGAGTTCATTCCTCTTCATGCTCCTGTTTTTCCGGGTAACGAAAAAAAATATCTTGCAAAATGTATCGATTCTACATTTGTTTCATATGTTGGGGAATTTGTTACGAGATTTGAAGAAGAAATTGCAAAATATACCGGAGCTAAATATGCTGTTGCTACTGTAAACGGAACAACTGCATTACAGGTATCACTTATTGTTGCGGGATTAAAACAAGGAGAAGAAGTGATTACCTCTCCTTTAACTTTTGCAGCTACGGCAAATGCAATTGTTCATGCTGGTGGAAATCCTGTATTTGTTGATTGTGAAGAACAAACTCTCGGGTTAGATCCCTTAATGTTAGAAGAGTTTTTAAATAAAAATTGTGAGTTACGTGAGAATATTTGCGTTAATAAAACTTCAGGAAAAAGAATTGCCGCATGTGTTCCGGTTCATATATTCGGACATCCGTGCCAGATCGAAAAGATTATAAATATTTGTAATAAATGGAATATTACAGTTATTGAAGATGCTGCCGAATCTCTTGGATCATTTGTTGGAACAAAACATACAGGTACTTTTGGTATGGCAGCTATTTTAAGTTTTAATGGCAATAAAATTGTAACAACTGGTGGTGGTGGAATGATAATAACAAATGATGAGGCTTTTGCTGCTCGCGCAAAATATCTTACTACTACCGCTAAAAAACCACATCCATATGAGTTTTTTCATACCGATGCAGGGTTTAATTTTCGTATGCCAAATATAAATGCTGCCGTAGGTGTTGCTCAAATGGAAAATATAACAATATTCCTTGAGAATAAAAGAACGCTGGCAATGGAATATAAAGAGTTTTTTAATGCATTAGAGATTTCATTTATTGCTGAAAAACAGGGAAATACAACAAACTTTTGGCTTAATTGTATTTTTATGCCCGATCGTATAGCAAGAAACAAATTTCTTGAATTTTCAAATTCAAATAATGTTATGTCACGTCCGGCATGGGTTATAATGAATAAATTGCCAATGTACCAAACTTCACAAAAATTTTCAGTGGCGGAAAAGATTGAAAATACATTAGTAAATATCCCAAGCAGCGTAAGATTATTTTAATTAGAATTCCACAACCCTCAACCTTAGCCTTAATTGGTAGCAGAAAAAATTGAAAATTTTTGAGTAAATTTTCCTAGTAGGATAATTTTATAATAAATGTAAATATGAAAGATATCATTATTGTAGGTGCTGGTGCTCTTGGTCAAGAGTTGGCTTGGTTAATTGAAGAAATTAATGAGAATAAACTTGAGTGGAATATTATGGGTTTTCTTGATGATTTCGCTTTTGAAAACAAAAAGAAAATTCTTGATTATAAAGTATTGGGTGGATACGATAGTTTTAATTTATTTTCAAATTGTTATTTTATTGTTGGATTTGGCGATGCAAGATTACGTGAGAAAACAATTAGAAAAATGAATAATGAAAAAATTAAATGGGCTACATTAATATCTCCTACAGTAAGAGTTCATAAATCCAATAAAATTGGAAAGGGTGTTGTTATCGGTAGATATACTGACCTAACTGTAAATTGTACAATTCACGACTTTGTTATGCTAAATATTCATGTTGTTTTGGGACATGAAGTAAGTGTTGGTGAATTTTCAATAATAAGCCCAAATGTGACAGTTAATGGTGGCGGAAGAATTGGAAAAGTATGTCAAATTGGAGCAAATGCATTTATTAAGGACATTGAAGTTGGTGATTATTCTATTGTGGGTGCTAGTTCATGTGTTGTAAAGAATGTTGATCCGGAGTCTATTGTTGGAGGTGTGCCTGCAAAGGTTATAAAAATTGGCAGACCAAATACTAGTATTTCAAGATCTGAGAGAGAAAACTTATAAGAACTCTTTAATATGAGAACTTTTATAATTGCTGAAGCTGGAGTTAACCACAATGGTTCTTTTGAATTGGCAAAAAGAATGATTGACGAAGCTTTCTTAGCAAGAGTTGATGCAATAAAGTTTCAAACTTTTAATGCTGATTTAACAATTACAAAATCTGCAAAAAAAGCATTATATCAACTTGAAGGCACTGATGTAAATGAGACTCAATATCAAATGGCAAAAAATCTAGAATTGTCATACGATTCATTTAAAAAATTAAACGACTATTGTAAGTTTATTGGGATAGAATTTTTGTCTACTCCTTTTGATTTACCAAGTGTTGATTTTCTTAATAGCATAAATATGAGAGTTTTTAAAATAGCCTCTGGTGAAATTACCAACTTACTACTTTTAAAAAAAATTGGCTCACTAAAAAAGGAAGTAATTCTCTCAACAGGAATGAGCGAAATGAAAGAAATAGAAAGTGCAATTAATATTTTAGTAAAAGCAGGAACTCCCAAGAAGAAAATTACTGTTCTTCATTGTAATACTGAATATCCTACACCCATGTATGATGTTAATTTAAAAGCAATGATTACAATCAAAGATAAGTTATGCGTTAAAATTGGATATTCTGACCATACATCAGGAATTGAGATTCCTATAGCTGCAGTTGCTATGGGTGCTGAAGTAATTGAAAAGCATTTTACACTGGATAAAAATATGGAAGGTCCTGATCATAAAGCAAGCTTATCACCTAATGAACTAAAAATAATGGTTGAGTCAATTAGAAATGTAGAAAAGGCATTAGGAAATGGAGTAAAAAAACCATCAGTTTCTGAAATAAAAAATATTACAGTTGCAAGAAAAAGTATTTATGCTGCCAGTTTTATTAGAAAGGGAGAAGTGTTTACTGATAAAAACATAATAATTAAGAGGCCTGGTATTGGTATAAGCCCTATGCATTGGGATGATATAATTGGAAGGGAAGCCGGAAGAGACTTTCAGGAAGATGAGATTATTGAAATTTAATAAAAAAAATCTAAATGAAAGTAGGTATACTTACAAGTTCTAGAGCTGATTTTGGTATTTATTTGCCATTACTAAAAAAGATATTTGCTGATAATTTTTTTCAATCAGAGATAATTGCTTTTGGTACTCATTTATCAGATGTTCATGGTAAAACAATAAGTGAAATTTTAAGCAATAACTTTAAGGTAAATCATCAAATCGTTACTACTGCAGCAGGTGATTCTCCTTTAGAAATTTCTTCTTCAATTGGCGAAACAATTAAAGTGTTTGCAGATTTTTGGAGTAATAATAAATTTGATATAATTTTTGCTATAGGGGATAGATATGAAATGTTTGCTGCTGTTGTTGCTGGATCTCCTTTTAATGTAAAATTTGTACATTTATATGGTGGAGAGACTACATTAGGTGCAATAGATAATTCATACAGACATAGTATTTCATTAATGTCTGATTTTATCTTTGTTTCTACAGAAGTGTATAAAAAAAGAGCTTTAGAGATTACTGATAAGCACCAAAATGTGTTTAATGTTGGAGCTCTTAGTATTGATAATTTAAAAAATGTTGAATTATATAATATTGATGATTTTAAAAAGCAATTTAATATTGATTTAAATAAACCAACTATACTAACAACATTTCATCCGGAAACCGTTTCATTAGAAAAAAATGAAATTTATATTTCTGAATTATTAGCTTCTATAGAGGTATTAATGGAGAAATACCAAATTGTTATAACAATGCCAAATTCTGATACAATGGGTTTAATGGTCAGAAATAAAATAGAAGAATTTGCATTAAACAAAAATAAAATAATTCTTATTGAGTCATTTGGGATGAAGGGTTATTTATCTTGCATGAAATATTGTAGTTTTTTATTAGGAAACACATCAAGCGGTTTTGTTGAAGCCTCATATTTTCCAAAATATGTTATTAATATTGGTGACAGACAAAAAGGTAGAATTTTAACCCCTAATATTTACTCTATAAATTGTTCAAAGAAAAATATCTTAACAACAGTTAATGTTATTGAAAAATTACCACCTCCATTAAGTGTAAATTTATATGGGGATGGTAATGCTGCAGAAAAAATAATTAGTATTTTAAAAATAAATAAATGAGATCTTTCAATAAGCATTTATTAAAAAAAGGGAGCCTTGTAAAAGATGCTTTAAGTCAATTGGATATTCTTGCTAAAGATGCAATTTTATTTATTGTTAATGAAGAGGATAAACTAATCGGTTCTTTAACCGATGGCGATGTCAGACGTGGTTTGTTAAAAGGTTATGGTATTAGTAATGTTGTGGATGAAATTATTCAGAAAAATCCTCGGTTTATTAGAAAAGGTGAGAATGATTTATCAAAAGTAATTGAATATCGCGAAAACAACTTTAGAATTATTCCAATACTAGATAAAGAAAATCATGTAGTTAATGTTATTAATTTCCGAGAAATTAAATCATATCTTCCGGTTGATGCTGTTATTATGGCTGGGGGTAGAGGTGAAAGGCTTCGTCCATTTACCGATACCATACCAAAGCCTTTATTAATAGTAGGTGATAAGCCAATACTAGAACACAATTTAAATCGTTTGTCTTTATTTGGAATAGATGATTTTTGGATTTCTGTTAATTATTTGGGAGAACAAATTGAGAAATATTTTGGAAATGGAAATGATCGTAATGTTATTATTCAATATGTAAGAGAAGATAAACCTATGGGAACTATTGGCGCAATTTCCAAAATAGAAAATTTTGAACATGATAATATTCTTGTTGTTAATTCTGATTTGCTTACAAACATTGATTATGAACATTTTTTTCTAGATTTTATAAATCAGGATGCAGATATGACTGTTGTTACAATTCCATATCAAGTTAATATACCTTATGCAGTTTTGGAAACTAGTAATGGTCATATTTTGGATTTTAAAGAAAAACCAACCTATACCTACTATTCAAATGGAGGAATTTATTTGATGAAAAAATCTGTGTTTAAATATTTTCCCAAAGACACTTTTTACAATACCACAGATTTAATGGAGAAATTAATAAAAGAAGGCAAAAAAGTTATTTCGTATCCTTTATCTGCATATTGGCTTGATATCGGCAATAAAGATGATTTTGAAAAAGCAAAAAATGATATTTATAAACTAAAATTTGATTAATTGTTATAACTATTTACAATAAAGATGTATAATGGTAAGAAAATATTAGCAATTATTACTGCAAGAGCCGCTAGCAAACGATTGTTAAACAAGAATATGTTAGATTTTGCGGGTAGTCCTTTAATTTCTAAGACAATTGAATCTGGAAAAGGATCTAAATATATTGATAGATTAATTGTATCAACTGATTCGGAAGAGATTAAGAGAATTTCATTAGAATATGGAGCAGAAGTTCCATTTATTAGACCATCAGAACTTGCAACTGATAATGCTGATTCTATAATTGTTTTAAATCATGTTATAAAATATATTAATGAAAAATTTAATTATATTTTACTATTGCAACCTACTTCTCCACTTCGAACTTCAGAGGATATTGATAATTCAATTGAAATGTTAAATGATGAAGTAAAGTCAATTGTTTCTGTTTCTGAAATGGAACATTCTCCTTTATGGGCAAATGTACTTCCTGAAAATAAAAGTATGGCTGATTTTATAAAACCTGAAGTAAAGGGAAAACGTTCACAGGATTTGCCAATTTATTACAGAATAAATGGAGCAATATATATATCAGAAATGGATGAGTATTTTTTTAATAAAGGATTTTTAGGTAAAAGTACAAAAGCATATATTATGCCTGTTGAAAGGTCTGTTGATATTGATAATGCGTTTGATTTTCTATTTGCAGAATTCTTATTTAAAGCAAGACTAAATAATGTTTAGAGAGTATCCTTTGATGCTTGTTTTTGGATTGTTACCATATTCAAAAGGTGGAACAAATAAAGGAGGTATTGCTTATGCTACATATAATTTACATTATGCAATTTGTTTGAAAGAAAAAGAGTCATTTGACACACATTATATTGCAACTGATTTAAATAAAAGGAGAGTTTGTGTAGATGGAATGCAAATTAATGGGTTTCATTTTAGAATTATTTTTTCATTATTTTTTCATTCACTATCAACATTTTTAAAGTATTATAAAATCTCAAAAAAAGATATTTTTCAATGTGGTTTAACTAGATTTACTGCATTTAAACTTTTTTGTATGTTTCATTATTATATAAAAATGAAAAAGCCGGACATTGTTCATGTACATGGTGCGCTTGCCGGAGTTGTTCTTAATAATTTAAATTTAAAAATGAAGTTTAAAAAAATTATTCGAATTCATGGTTTAAATACAAAAGCTTATCAGCATAAAAATTATAAACAATTAATAAACCTTGAAAAAGAAATATCAACTCAAACTTGGGATGGATTTAATTTTCTTTCACATGAGAACCTATTAGAGTGGTGTGCTAAATACAATGTAAGTCAGGAGAATAAAGCAGTCTTTAATAATGGATTTGATCCTGTCTTATTTAATCCAGGAGTTGTACCAGTTGTTAATCTTGAGAAAAAAAATGAGAATAAAATAAGGCTGCTTTCTGTTGGTGTTTTAAATGAAAATAAAGGTCAGAATAGAGTTCTACAAGCTATTTCAATGTGTAAAGAGCCAACTCGCTTTGAATTTATTTGTATAGGTTATGATCCAAATAATTTAGCCAAGGATATGGATGAGTTTGCTAAAAGTCAATCTATAACTTTTAAATATCTTGGTTATATATCACAAGCACAACTTTCAACTTATTTTGTGCAATGTGATTTTTTAATACAACCATCCATTATGGAAGGATTTGGTATGGTAAACATTGAAAGCATTGCTTGTGGAGTTCCTGTTATAGTTCCTTCAGATTTACCAATTGCTAAAGAAGGTAATTTGTTAAATGAAATAAATTCTGTTTTTATTAATGGGAAGGATGTTTTAACAATTGCAAAATTGTTGGAAACCCTTAAGAAGAAAAAATATTCGAGTAAAGAAATTTCTGAAACAGTAAAAAATAAAACATGGGATGCAGTAGCAACTGAGTATATTAAATATATAAATGCATTAAATTGTTGAAATTTTTAAAGCGATTTCTTTCAAATGTAAAATAATTAACAATTATAATATTATGAAAATTCTTATCACAGGAGGAGCCGGATATAAAGGCATTAAACTAACAAGAGCTTTGTTAGAAGCAAAATATGATGTTACGGTATTAGATAATTTTATGTATGGTTTTGAGCCATTTCTTTTTCTTACAGAATATCCAAATTTGACTGTATTGAAATCTGATATAAGAAATGAAATAAAAAATCTTCATAGTTATGATGTGGTGTTTCATTTAGCCGGTATTAGCGGATTTCCTGCTTGTGCAGCTAATCCAAGTTCTGCTATTTTGATTAATGTTGAGGCAACAAAAATATTAGTAAAAAATCTTTCAAAACAACAAATATTAATTAATGCTTCTACTACTTCTTTTTATGGAAGGTCTGGTGTTGCATGTGATGAAAACACATCGGTTGATCCGGTTAGTACATATGGAATTACAAAGTATGATGCAGAAAAAATTGTGTCTGACAGAGAGAATTCTATTAGCTTGAGATTTGCTACTGTATTCGGACCTAGCCCAAAAATGAGAATGGATCTTATGGTTAACGATTTTACATATAAAGCTATGAAAGAACATGTAGTTGTTCTTTTTGATAGCTTTGCCAAAAGAACGTTTATTCATGTTGACGATGCTGTAAATTGTTATTTGTTTGCATTAAATAATTTTGAAAAAATGAAGGGTCAGATTTTTAATGCAGGAGGAAATAATTTAAATTATTCAAAATTAGAAATAGCAAATCTGATAAAACAAAAAGTAGATTTTAATATTATTGATTCTGATATTAAAGATAAAGATTTAAGACACTTTATTGTTTCGTTTGATAAAATTGAAAAGTTAGGATATAAACCAAATAAAACAATTGAGCAGGGAATTGATGAATTAATAAGGGTATTCAATTTTTATGAATATTATTCCCATTATAGAACTATTTAGTTTTGTATGTAAAGTCTAAAAAACTTCTTTAGATTGTAATTATTAAAATACATTAATTGAAAAATAAAATTGAAATAAATGAAAAAAAACGATCCGGCATTAGCTATTAATGGTGGTAAGCCTATTTCAAACGAACCCATACTAATTCACAAGCCGTTTTTACAGGAAGATGATTATGAGGCTGTTGATAAGGCCTTAAGATCTACTTTTGTTTCAGGTGATGGTCCTGCTTGCAGGGAATTTGAAAAAGAAATGGCAGAATATCTAGGAGTAAAACATGTACTATTTGTTAATTCTGCAACAAGTGCATTGGAGCTTGCGTTCAGAGTAAAAAATTTTAAAGAAGGCAGTGAAGTTATTATTCCCGATTTTACATATACTTCTACTGCACTTGGTGCTATTTACAATAATTTAAAAGTAGTTCTTGCTGATGTCTATTCAGATAATGGTAGTTTAGATATTTCAAAACTCGAAGCATTAATTACTGAAAAAACTGTTGCTATTGCACCAGTTGATTATGGCGGTATTCCGGCAGAAATGGATGAAATTAACAAAATAGCAAGAAGAAATAATTTATATGTCGTTCACGATACTGCGCAATCAATTGGTTCTGTTTATCGTGGTGTAAAAACAGGTGCATTGGCAGATGTTTCTACTTTTAGTTTTCATGGCACAAAAAACCTGACATCAGGTGAAGGTGGTGCCGTAACAACTAACTCTGACGAAATAGCAGACAGGATTAAAATAATGAGGGAGAAAGGAACTGATAAATATTCATTTCTTACAGATAATAAAACAAGAGGTTTTTACGAATACGTTGATATAGGGAATTCTTATGTACAGTCTAATATTTTAGGTGCATTAGGACTTTCGCAGCTAAAAAAACTTGATAGTATGAATGCCGAAAGAAAAAGTATTGCACATTATTATAAGGAGCATTTATCGGGCATTACGGGTCTTGATTTTATGAGAATTACTGATGGTTCAGAGCATAACTGGCATTTGTTTGGAATATTGGTTCCACCTGAAGAAAAATATTGGATTATGGATGCTTTAAGGGCTGAAGGTGTTATGTCAAATGTACATTATACCCCGTTGCATAGAAATAAATATTATACAAATTTAGGGCAGGATATAGATTTTCCAGGTAGTATGGAATTTTTTAGTCGGTTGTTAAGATTGCCCATTTATCCATCACTAACTGAAAGTGAAAAAAAGAATGTTGTTAATGCAGTTAAAAAAGTATTTAATGTTTAGTTTATAATGGAGAGCATTTTAATCTTTGGGGGTGGCGACAACCAGAAAACTTTAATTACTGGAGCAAAAGAACTTGGTTATAGAACTATTGTTATAGATCCAAATGAAAATGCATTAGGAAAAAAATATGCAGATATATTTGAAGTTGTAGCTCCAAAAGATTATGAAGGTACTAAGGAGATTGCTGAAAAATATAATATTAAAGGTATTGTTACATGCCAAATGGAGAATCCTTTATTGTTAATGGCGCAATTGGCAGAAGAAAAAAAATATAGATTTCCAACAGTTGAAGGAATAAAAAGAGCTCGTGATAAATACCTGATGAAACAAGCTTTTATTAAAAATAAAGTGCCTTGCGCTAAAGGTTATTTAATAAATTCTCCGTCAGAAATTGATGATAAAAATATATTATTTCCTGCAATTTTAAAGCCAGTTGATTCTTTCTCGAGCAGAGGTGTTTTTCGAATAGAGAATAAAGCTGATTTAGAAAGATATTTTAATCTAACAGTTGCTTTTTCATCAACAGGTAAAGCAATAGTTGAAGAGTTTATTGAAGGACATGAATATAGTGTGGAAAGTGTTACTAACAATGGAAAAACATTTGTTATTCAAATAACAGAAAAAGAAATAACTCCATTTCCTCACACGGTAGAAATGGCACACATACAGCCTGCAAATATTTCTGACTATGAAAAAGAAGCTATTGAAGAGATTGTTAAAAAAGCTATTATTGCTTTAGAACTTGATAATTGTGCAACTCATGCTGAGCTTAAAATAACAAACAAAGGACCTAAAATGGTTGAAATTGGTGCACGTTTGGGCGGTGATTATATTACCTCCCATTTAGTCCCATTGTCAACTGGAATTAATATAGAGAAATTATCTGTTCAGATTGCAATGAATGATTTTATGGGAGTCCCTGTAAGAAGTGAGAATGCTGCAGTAATTAGGTATCTGAATTTACCTGCCGGTAAAACAGTAGTTAAAGTAGAACAGTGGAGTGACTTACTTAATGATGAGCATTTAGTTCATGCCAATATATTTTTAAAAGAAGGAGAACTTACATCAGAAATAACCGATTCTTCAAAGAGAGCCGGTTTTGTAATTGTTAAAAGCAATAACAGGCATTCTGCTATCGAAAATGCATTAAAATACTCAGAAATATTACAATCCAAAATTAAAGTATTATAACTATGCTCATAGGAAAAAATGTTAAACTAAGAATGATTGAAAAAGAAGATTTAACTTTATTCAATCAATGGAGAAATGATTTAGAAATAAAAAATCAGGCTATTCTTCATCCATTTCCTGTAACAAAGGAACTTGATGATAATTGGTACAATAAAGTAGCCAACAATGTTCAAAATAATGAAGTCTTTTTTACTATAACAGATATAAAGGAGAAAGTAATTGGTTATACTATGCTTAAATCAATAAATTGGATTCATCGGAATTGTTATTTTGGAATTATTATTGGCGATAAAGAGAATCAAGGGAAAGGAATGGGTAAAGAAGCATTAAGCCTTTTAGTTGAATATGCTTTTGCAACATTGAATTTACACAAAATTACTTTAGAAGTATTGTCAAATAATATTAACGCAATTAAATTATATGAAAATAATGGTTTTAAAAGAGAAGGAATTTTGGCTGAGCATGTTTTTATAAATAATAAATATGAGGATGTAATAATTATGTCGAAATTTAAAAACAAATAAATGGCAAATAAAACAAATAAACCGGAGATATGGGATGCATACCAGACGGTAAGTCGTGAAGCATATTCAGGAAAGTCGGGAAAAAATGATCCTACATATTATTATATTATAGATTTACTAAAAGAAAAGAAAATAGTGAATTGTGATTTAATGGAGATTGGTTTTGGAAACGGTAAAACATTAGAGTTACTTTCTTCAATTTTTAAATGGGTCTGTGGTGCCGATATTTCACCAAAGAATATTGAAATTACAAGGGATGAATTTTTGAAAAAAAAAATTGCTAACGCTGATTTTAGGGTTGTGGATCTTATGAATGAAAGTGAAGTTAAGGTTAAGTATGATGTTGTTTTAGTAAATCATGTGCTTGAACATTTTCGTCATGACGAATTGATTAAAGTTGTAGAAAACCTAAAAAAGCTTTTAAAGAACGGAGGTAAGGTAGTTGGTGCTGTTCCTCATAAGTTGCCTTTAACTTATAGAATATGCCCTAACTGCGGTCATTCTTTTGAACAGGATGGACATCAGATTAGTTATACACTTGATGAATTCGAAAATACTTTTAAAAAATTGGGTTTTAAAAATGTTGAAACAAGAGGGTATAATATTTCTTTTTTAAGTAGAAATGATAATATGATAAAAAAAATAATAAGAATGTTATACTATAATATGACAAAGCAACCAATTATGCAGATAGAATTCTGTATGTACGATTAACAACGTACAATCATAAATATTTAAGAAATGAAAATTGTACTAATATCACTTAAAGCATACACTTTAACATCGTTGGTTGTTCAAGGATTTGAAAGTCTGGGATGGTCAGTTATTGTAATTGACCCAAATGATTATTCAAGTAGATTTCAGAAAAGAAGAACAAGATTATACTCACGGTTGCCTGTAAAATATTTTGGAAAAGCACTATCAAAAATTCAGGCAAACTTAAATAGTAAATATTTAGAAATTATTGAAAAAGAAAAGCCTGAATTAGTAATAGCATATAATGATATGCAATTGTTGCCCGAAACAGCAATAAAAATAAAAGAAACTTCTAAATTGGTTTTTTATTTAGGTGATAGTCCTTATTTTGTTCATAAAAGATCATATAATCTACCCACATTTTTACAGGCCGATTATATTTTTGCGCCCGATACTTTCTGGATTGAACAACTAAAAGTTATTGGGATTAAAAATGTTGATTATCTTCTTTGGGGTTATTCTAATAAAACAAACTTTATAACAGAAATAACAGAAGATGAAAAGAAGCAGTTTGCTAATGATGTTGTGTATGTCGGTCGTAACTATCACGATACTTGGGGATATAAAAAGGCTTTATTATTTAGCAAATTAACAGAGTTTGATTTAAAGATTTATGGTGATTCGTCATGGGTTAAATGGTTTTCATATTTTCCTCAACTTAAAAATAAAGTTGTTTTAAGAAAAAAACCGCTTACTTTTAGTGAAGTAAATTGTGTGTATAATTGCTCAAAAATTACTGTGGTTGATGGTAATCCAGGCATTCTTAATGGTATTCATCTTCGGGTATTAGAGTCTATTGGCTCTGGAATATTACCTATTGTTGAATATCGGAAAGATATTCCCTTAATTTTCGGGTCAATAAAAATCCCTGTCATTAAAGATTATTCAGAAGTTGCTGATGTTGTTAAATATTATCTGGAGAACGAGAATGAAAGAACAATTTTAACTGATACTTTATTACAGCATGTAAATGCTAATTATACTCCTGAAATTGCAGCTAAATATATTTTACAAAAATGTTTCGTAACAAATTAAATATATTATTAATAACTCTTTTTATTGTAACCGGTGGTTTAAAAACTTTTGGTATTGCATGGTATTGGTTATCACTAAGAACACCATTCTTTAATGTTACAGATAGTCTTGTTTTAATAATATATCTGCTTTTTATCTCATATTTTATTAAAAAGAAAAAAATAGTAATATTTAAAGGATTTCTTTTGCCTTATGTTTTAATTATAGGCTTATTGTTTGTAGAAATAATTAGGGGCATCTTATTCCAAGGTATAGGAATAGGTCTAATTGCTCAAAGATTAATTCCTATTTATACTATCGTCTTATTCTTTCCAATGATTAAATTAATTAATGATGAGAGTGATATTAAGTATTTTATGAATACACTTTATTGGATTGCATTTATTGCCTCCTCTGTATATCTTTATCAGTTTATTACAGGTGCAGATTTTGAAGCATCTGGGGGGGCTGCCGATTATGAAGGGATAAGGAGAATAAATAATCCCGGAATTTTTATCGTGGCACCAATGACAATTTTGGGTTTATCAGAAATTATTTCTAAACCGGCGACTAACAAAATGCTATATAAATATTTTGTTGTTATTTTATCGCTTGTTGTTTGTATTCTCACACTCTCAAGAGGCTTTATTTTCGGATTATTTATTTCATATTCGCTTATACTTTATATTCATTTAAAACAAACAAGGCGCCTGTCAATGTTGTTTAACTATGCATTACTTTTAAGTATTATAGGGTTTTCTGTGTTAACAATATTTACAGCTATTGGCTTTAATTCTTCTGTTTTTTCAAATAGAATGTTATCTGGTTATAATGATATTTCAAAAAATGAAGGAACTTTTGCAACAAGATATCAGATGTTTTCAGATAAGATGGGTGTGTTACTTAGCGAAGTGCCGGTATTTGGGGTTGGATTAAACTATAATGATTACAATTCAGAAGAAGTTATATCAGTTGTTTATAATGATCCATATGCTCTTAATGGCGATTCTACATGGCAAAATGTTATACTTGTTTTTGGATTAATTGGTGTTTATTTGTTTTTTCTGATTTATATTAAAATATATAAAACAGGAATTAAGATATATAAGTCAGCGAAATCTATATCAGCCAAATCATATGCTTTAGGCTTTGCTATAATGCCTGTTTTCTTTTTTTTTCATGGTTTTTCTTCAAGCTATTTTTCTGTACAAGGACTAATGCTTTTAAATATTGTAATTGCTCTTTTATATTTATTAAATGAAATAGAATTAAAGGAAACTGAGATGTGATTATAATTAGTCATTTTATTGTTCCAAATTAACGTATTTTGCAAAAATGAAAATTGCATTTATTCTTCCGCAAAATGTTCACGATAAGGGGATCTGGTCAGGTACTCCTTATTATATGTATAATCATCTTAAAAATAGTTTTAATGAAATTGTTACCATTAGCCCTATTAAAAAAGGTAATCGGTTATTATATTTTTTATTTACTTCGTTTTCGTCAATATTAAATAAATTAACCAGAAAACAATGTGTAAATTATTATCATTCTTATTTTTTACCAAAGATTTATGCAAAGTACATAGATAACATATTGAAAAATGATCCGGTTGATGCAATAGTTTCACCTTCAAATATTCCTTTTCTTTACACAAATAGCAGCACTCCATTATTTATAATAACTGATGCTACAGTTGATTTACTTTATAAAGAGTATAACAATGGAAAGGGTTGGTCTAAAAAATATTTAAAATCTCAAAGACACTGTGCAATAACTGTTTCAGATAAAGCTGTTCATATAGTGTCATCATCAAAGTGGATTATTCCTTCGTTAGTTAATGATTTTAATATATCATCATCTAAAATTACTGTAATACCATTTGGCGCTAATTTAAATACAGATAATATAAAGTTTTCTATAAAAGAGATTAAGGATAATGAGCCTGTAAAACTTTTATTTGTTGGTAAGGGTTGGGACAGAAAAGGCGGGGCAATTGCTATTGCAATTTGTGATGAACTTATTAAACAAAATGTAAATATTCAGCTAACAATTGTTGGCAGTAAAGTTCCTGATGAATTTAGCAGACCGTATATTACAAATTATCCGATGCTTAATAAGAATAATCCTCAAGAATTGTCGATTATTGATAAGTTATATATTGATGCCCATTTTTTTATATTGTTTCCAGGAGCAGAAATGTATGGAATTGTTTTTTGTGAAGCTGCCGCCTATGGTTTGCCATGTATTTCTAATAGTATTGGTGATATATCTGAAATAGTTATAAATAATGAAACAGGTATTGTACTTCCGCGTGATAGTAACTATGTCGATTATGCAAAACAGATATTATTTCTGATAAAGAATAAAGAAAAATATAGAGAGATGTCAGTTCTTTCTCGCAAAAGATTTGAAACAGTATTAAATTGGAATGCTTTTGCATCAAAATTGCATGAGACAATAGAAAAGGTTTTAAACATTAAATCATAAAATTATTTTTGGTGTCATTTATAAATATAGTTGTAATTTCTGAATTTTTAATAGAAAATCTAGTACCTTAAAATGGAGATAAAATTTCTTGATATACAAAAAATAATTAAGCCATATAATATTGAGATTCAAAATGCAATAAACAGTGTTATAGAATCCGGATGGTTTATTTTAGGAAAAGAGGTTGAAGAATTCGAAAAGAATTTTGCAAAATATATTGGAGTAAAACATTGCATTGGTGTAGCAAATGGTTTAGATGCATTAATACTAATATTTCGCGCTTATATTGAGATAGGAAAATTAAAGCAAGGCGATGAAATAATTGTTCCTGCAAATACATATATTGCTACTATATTATCAATTTCTGCAAATGGTTTAGTGCCGGTTTTGGTTGAACCTGAATCTAATACTTTTAATATTGATTCACTAAAAATAGAGGAAAAGATTTCATCTAAAACGAAGGCAATAATGCCGGTTCATTTATACGGACAATGTGCTGACATGACCCATGTTCTTGAGATTGCAAAAAAACATAATTTACTTGTAATTGAAGATGCTGCCCAGGCGCATGGTGCAACGTGCAATAAAATCAAAGCCGGAAGCTTTGGAGATGCGGCGGGGTTTAGTTTTTATCCCGGAAAAAATCTTGGAGCTTTGGGCGATGGAGGTGCTATAACAACAAACGATGATAAATTGGCAGAAACTGTAAATGCTTTAAGAAATTATGGCTCTCATAAAAAATATTATAATTTGTATAAGGGTACTAATAGTCGTTTGGATGAAATACAGGCAGCTATACTTTCTATTAGATTAAAATATTTGGATACAGAAAACGAACATCGTCAAAAAATTGCAGATTACTATCTGTCTAAAATTAAAAATTCCAAAATTATATTGCCAATTGTTGCGAATTACGGAAAACCGGTATGGCATCTTTTTGTAATAAAAACAGAAAAACGGGACGAGTTACAAAAATATTTATTAGATAATGGTATTCAAACTGTAATACATTACCCTGTACCGCCACATAAACAAATTGCATATAAAGAATGGAATAACTTGTCATTTCCTATTACTGAAACAATACACGATCAGGTATTAAGTTTACCAATTAGCCCTGTTTTAACTATACAGGAAGCAGAATATGTTGTTGGAAAAATCAATAAATTTTAAATCCCAAATCCTAAATCCCAAATCGATAATGGATAACGTATACCGAATTGATCTTCCAAAAATAACCGACCCTCGCGGAAACTTATCATTTCTTGAAGGCGGAAATCATATTCCTTTTGAAATAAAACGAGCATACTGGATTTATGATGTGCCCGGCGGACAGGTGCGTGGAGGACATGCATATAAAACATTACATGAATTTGTAATTGCTTTATCCGGAAGTTTTGATGTAGTTCTTCATAATGGAGTTAAAGAAGAAGTGTTTTCTTTAAACAGATCTTATTATGGGCTTTATGTGCCAAATGGAATTTGGAGAAGAATGGAAAATTTTTCGACTAACTCATTATGTCTTATATTAGCTTCTCAAGTTTATAACCCCGATGATTATATTTATAATTTTCATGATTTTTTAAAGCTGTGCAAAAAATAAATTTTCATACAAGTACTATTGATGATTGCAAAATTGTGCAATTACCAAAAATTCATAATCCGGCAGGAAATATTACTGTTGTTACTAACAATGAACAACTATGTTTTGAGATTAAAAGAGTGTTTTATATATATGATATACCTGGTGGAGAATCTCGTGGGGCACATGCACACAAGGAGTGTCATCAGTTTTTAGTTGCAGCCAGCGGTAGTTTTGAAGTTGAGATAGATGATGGAACAAATAATAGAAATATTTTTTTAAACAGACCATTTTATGCTTTGCATATCCCTCCAGGTATTTGGGCTCACGAATTAAATTTTTCATCAGGAGCAATTTGTTTAGTACTGACTTCAGAGAAATATGAAGAAAGTGATTATTTAAGGAAGTATAATGATTTTTTAATATTAAAATAATGTTTTATATGAACGAACTTTTGGAAATAATTAATACTGTTTTAGCTAATGCTAACAAAAAAACTGTAGAATCAGTTAATGATAATATGCATTTAAGAAACGATCTTGGTTTTGATTCATTTAATCTGGCCGAATTAACCGTAAGGATTGAAGAAAAGTTTGGTATAGATGTATTTGAAAAAGGTCTTATTAATACTATTGGAGAAGTTAAAAGAGAATTGAATATTTTGTAAAAATGAATAATTTGTTCTTTGTTGACGAAAATAGTCACACAAGCTTTACTTATCAATATTTATTAGATTATTTAAATAGTGCTAATGATTATACACCTTGTTATAAAAATCCTAATATTGGGAAATATTTATTAAACTTAATAAAAGGGTTAGTTTCGGGTAGTAATATTATTTTGGTAGACAATGATATAAGCGACAATGAAATAATAAAGCTTGAAATTGAACAAAAGTATTTTGAAACAACAAAGATTAAAATTGATATAAATAATATTGATTTAATAATAGAAAGAGTTAAGGCTTCAAATTCTGAAATTACTTTATTTACTTCTGGAACTACAGGTACACCAAAAAAAGTAATTCATTCGGTTGAGAGTTTAACACGTAATATTAAAATAAATAATAAATACTCTGATAATGCGTGGGCATATTGTTATAATCCAACTCATATGGCTGGCTTACAGGTATTCTTTCAGGCATTTTTTAATAAAAACTCATTAATTTATCTCTTTTCACAAAAAAGAGAAAACATATTTATACAATTTAATAAGTATAATATAACAAATATATCAGCAACACCTACTTTCTATAGATTGCTTTTACCATTTCAACAAGCATTTAATCTTATTAGTAAAGTAACGTTTGGTGGCGAAAAAACTGATGATAGCCTAATTGAAAAAATGAAACAGTTTTTTCCGAATGCGAAATTTTATAACATATATGCATCAACAGAAGTTGGTTCATTACTCACATCAAAAGGCGAATTATTTAGTATTCCTGAACAATATGCAGGTAAAATTAAAATAGTTGATAATGAATTGCAGATTTTTAAATCATTATTAGCTAAAAGTTTTCAATTAGCTGATGATTGGTATTATACTGGCGATTTAGTGCAAATTGTTTCAGAGGTGCCACTTTTATTTAAATTCAATGGACGAAAAACCGAGATGATAAATTCTGGTGGATATAAAATTAATCCTAAAGAAATAGAAGAAACCATTATACAATTGCCCGAGGTAAGTTACGTAAAGGTGTTTGCAAAAAAAAATTCTGTGTTAGGAAATATTGTTTGTGCAGAAATTCTTTTTGAAAATAATTGCAAGTTAACAGAAGAACAGATAAGAACTTTTTTGAATACGAAGTTACAGGATTTTAAAATACCTAGAATATATAAGTTTATTGATAAAGTTGAAATGACTAATAATGGCAAATCAAAATAGCAGATGAACAAAAATATAGTTTTAACCGGAGCTTCAAAGGGATTAGGATTAGAAATTGCAAAAGAGCTTTTACAAAATGGATGTAATGTTTATGCAATAAACAGAAGCCTAACGAGTGAATTAGAAAGATTGAAAAATCAATTTCCAGAAAATCTATTTATTGATCTTTTTGATTTATCTGATTCAAAAAACATAAAAGAAAAAGTTTTTAAAAACTTTTTATCGTATAATGTTAAAATTGATGGTTTTGTTAATAATGCTGCATTAGCCTATGACGAAATAATTACTAACACAATGCACGAACCACTTGATAAAATGTTTAACTTAAATGTATTTGCTCCAATGTTAATGACATCTAATATTATTAGAAATATGTTGTTTCATAAAACAAAAGGAAGTATAATTCATATTTCATCAATAAGTGTACATACAGGATACAAAGGATTGTCGATGTATGCTGCCAGCAAAGGGGCTTTAGAAGCATATTCGAAAAATACAGCTCGCGAATGGGGCGAAATAGGAATTCGTTCAAATTGTATAGTTGCTGGTTTTATGGAAACTGAAATGAGTGCAACATTAACAGATGAACAAAAGAATAGAATATATAAAAGAACCTCTTTAAAAGAAGCAACTGATTTGGGGAGTGTAGCTAAAACTATTTCGTTTTTATTGGCAGATGATTCAAAATCAATAACTGGTCAGAATATATTTGTAGATTCTGGAACAATTTAAAATTTAAATATGGATAATAGCCAACATTACGATTATATAACTACTCCATGGGAGTTTTTATTAGGGAAAAATTTTCATTGGGGATATTTTCGTCCTGAAACCGATACTTTAGAAAAAGCAACCGATTTGCTAATTGATAAAATGTATGAGAAAATTAATCTTGATGGGACAAAAAAACTTTTAGATGTAGGATGCGGAATTGGCAATCCTGCTGCGTATTTGCACAAAAAATTCAATTGTACAGTTGATGGAATTTCTAACAGTAAAAATGGTATAAGCGCTGCAAATAAAATGGCACAAAGTGAAAATATTTCACAAAAAGTTAAATTTCATTTTCGAGATGCAATTGATAATCAATTTTCAGAAAACTCGTTTGATGTGGTTTGGATTATGGAAATGTCGCATTTAATTGATGATAAACAAAAGCTTATAAACGAAGCATTTCGGGTTTTAAAACCAGGAGGCCAAATGGTATTGTGTGATTTAACATTTAACAAATATCCAACAGCAAAAGAAATTTTCGAATGGCAAAATTCCTTAAAAATTCTAGAAAAAGTTTTCGGAAAAGCGCGATTGGATACTTTAGAGTTTTATGAAGAATTATTAAAAACAAGCGGTTTTAATAAAATTGAAAAAGAAGATATTTCAAAAAACGTAATACCAACAATTAGATATTGGAAAGAGAATTTAGAAAAAAACGGAGCCGAAGTAAATAAATCATTTGTTAAAGAAGATATTTTTAATTTTAGTCACTCATGTGATTTTTTAGAGAAGGTTTATTATTCTGGAGTTTGGGGGTATGGTATTATTTCTGGTAAAAAGATATAATTCAAAAAAATGAAAGACATAAAAATTGAATTTTATAAACAAGAAAATAAAGATATTTGGAATAATTTTTTATTGGAAAGTAAAAATGGAACTTTTTTATTTAATAGAACTTTTATTGAATATCATCAACATATTTTCCCTGACTCTTCATTAATGATTTTTTCTGAAAATAAATTAATGGCATTATTGCCTGGAACAATAAAAGAAAAAATATATTATTCACATCAAGGTTTAACCTATGGTGGAATAATTCTCCCAAAAAAAATTTATATTACAGAGGTTATTAGTATTTTTAATGAAATCAACTCGTTTCTAAAGCATTTAGGGATTGAAAAAGTAGTTTATAAGCCAATACCTTTTATATATCATAGTATTCCTTCTCAAGAAGATATTTATATAATGTTTAATCTCAATGCACAAAAAATAGCATCTTTAGCTTCCTCTTGTATTGATTTTAGAAATAAGCTACCATTCTCGGAATTACGAAAAAGGGGTATTAAGAAGGCAGCAAAACTCGGCATAGTAGGACGACAAACAAATAATTATAAAGAATACTGGGATTTGTTAAATAATAATTTGTTAAACAAACATGGAGTTAAAGCGATTCATTCTCTTTCAGAAATAGAGTATTTAGCAGAAAAGTTTCCACAAAACATTAAACTCTTTGTAGCAGAAAATTGTAGTAAAATTGAAGCAGGAGTATTAATTTTTGAAGAAAATAAAATTGCACATTGCCAATACATTAGTGCAAGTTTTGATGGGAAGGTAAACGGTAGCTTAGATTTTCTTTTTAATTTTTTAATTAATGAAGTATATTCGGAAATGTCTTATTTTGATTTCGGAAATTCAACTTTAAATTCTGGGAAATTTTTAAATACAAAATTAATTTTTCAAAAAGAGGGCTTTGGAGCCAGAACTATAGTTTACGATCATTATGAGTATTCAACAAATGAAAAAATATTATTTGAATAATTATCCAAACAGTAAATATTAAATGAAAAAAAAGTTAATAATAATTGGTGCTGGAGATTTTGCAGAAATAGCTCATGAATATTTCAGTGAAAATGGAGAATATGAAGTTGTTGCATTTTGTGTTGAAAAAAGATATATTAAACACCAAACCATAAACGGAATAACAGTAATACCATATGAAGAATTAAAAGTACTCTTTCCTCCTAGTGAGTTTTACCTTTTTACAGCTATATCTTCAACATTATTGAATACGTTGCGCAAACGATTTTATTTTGAAACTAAACTGATGGGATATAATTTTGCAACATATATAAGTCCCAAAGCATTTGTGTGGCATAATGTAAAAATTGGAGAGAATTGTTTTATATTTGAAGGTAATATTTTACAATACAATGTTGAAATTGGAAATAATGTTATTCTATGGTCAAATAATACAATAGGGCATAGGGCAAAAATTAAAGATCATTGTTTTATTTCTTCAAATGTTGTTGTAGCAGGTTTTTCTGAAATAGGCGAAGGTTCATTTATAGGAATAAATGCATCTATTCCAGATTTGATCAAAATTGCAGAAAATAATTTTATAATTGCAGGATCTGTATTGTTAGAAAACACATTGCCAAATAAAGTTTACAAAGGTAATCCTGCAAAACCTGAATTAATTGATAGTATCAAATTTAGCAAAATAAGACATTTAATTATTAAATCAGATTTAGAAGAATCTTAATAATTAGATTTTATTAATTAAATGTTCAATACTGCTAAAATAAATAAAGTTGTTATAGATATCTAGATTCTAGTGGGTTTTATGCATGAGAAAAACTTGCAAAACTCAAAATTATTTAAATGAATATTATCAAGTTTAATTGCAATTTAGGTTACAAATGGATACGATGTTTTAGGAATAATTATAGTTGTGATAATATAATTATGCTCAATTAATAAAATAAATAATTAGTTTTAGTAGATGTTTTTATTCAAAAAAATTATGAGAACTATTAGACTATTGCAAATGATAATTAGGCGATATTTTTTATTTATAATTCCGAACTTATCAAAGTTTTTTCATGGGAAAATTCAGGTTTCTAATAAATATCCAACAGTTAATCAATTAACAAAGGTTACAGGCGTAGGTTATGTTGTCTTTGGAACAAATATTTCATTTGGCTACAAATTAGGCGGTTTTCATCGTAATGGAATGATTGAATTACAAGCTAGATACAAAAATGCGAAAATTGTTTTTGGAAATAATATTGCAACAAATAATAATGTATGTATAAGTGCCGCAAATTATATTGAAATTGGTGATAATACATTAATTGGTCAAAATGTTACAATTATGGATTTTGAGGCACATTGTATTGAGCCAGATAAAAGGAGACAACTTGGAGTAATTGGTAAAGTAATAATTGGTGAAAATGTTTGGATAGGTAACAATGTTACAATACTTAAAAATTCTGAAATTGGAAAAAATACAATTATTGCAACAGGTGCAGTTGTTGCTGGTTTATTTCCTGCTAATGTAATTATTGGCGGGGTACCTGCAAAAGTAATTAAAAATTTATAATGCAAGAATCGCAGAGTTCTTATAAGCAAATTATAAAAGCAACATCACTTTTTGGAGGTGTGCAAGTTGTTAATATTGTTATTTCTATAATTCGTTCAAAAATAATTGCAGTCTTACTTGGTCCTGCCGGTATGGGCATAGCCGGTTTACTTTCATCAACAACAGGATTTATTTCGGGATTAACAAATTTTGGTATAGGTACAAGTGCTGTAAAGAGTGTAGCAGAGGCAAATGCTACTGCTAACAACTTGCGAATTGCAACAATAGTTGCAGTACTTAGGCGTTGGGTTTGGATTACAGGGTTGTTAGGCACTATTGTTACTATTGCACTTTCGCCCTGGCTTAGCCAGTTAACTTTTGGAAACAGAGATTATACTTTTGCTTTTATTTATATTTCAGTTACTTTGTTATTTAATCAGTTAAGTTCCGGGCAATTAGTAGTTTTGCAGGGTATGCGAAAATTGCAATATCTTGCAAAAGCCAATTTGTTGGGAAGTCTGCTTGGTTTGCTTTTTTCAATTCCGCTATATTACATTTGGGGTGTAAAAGCTATAGTTCCTGCAATAGTAATATCATCAATAGTAGCCTTATTACTTTCTTGGTTTTTCTCTAATAAAATTGAAATTGAAACTGTAAAGGTTACTAAAGCAGTTACAATAGCTGAAGGTAAAAAGATGCTTATTATGGGTTTCATGATAAGTCTAAGTGGTTTAATTACGTTAGGTACATCTTATTTAGTAAGAATTTATATAAGTAATACAGGTGGCATTGAACAGGTTGGTCTTTATAATGCTGGTTTTGCAATTATTGCTACCTATGTAGGTATGGTTTTTTCTGCAATGGGAACTGATTATTATCCGAGACTTGCTGCAGTAGCACATAGTAATGTGCTTTGTAAACAAACAATTAATGAACAAGCAGAAATTGCAATTCTTATTCTGGCTCCTATTGTTTTATTATTTCTTGTTTTTATACAATGGGTTGTAATTATTCTATACTCTAATAAATTTGTTGCAATTAATGAAATGGTGCATTGGGCAATATTAGGCATGTTATTTAAAGCAGCAAGCTGGTCAATGGGTTATGTTTTGTTTGCTAAAGGAGATAGCAAAACCCTTTTATGGAATGAGATATTATCAAATTCTTATTTGTTAGGTTTAAATATTCTTGGCTATTATCTATTTGGGCTAACTGGTTTGGGAATATCATTTATGTTTGGTTTTATACTTCATTTATTTCAAATATTTATAGTGATTAAAATAAAATTCCAATTTTCTTTTACTAAAGAATTTATGCGCATATTTTTAATACATATTTTATTAGCTGTTTCATGTTTTTTAATTGTTAAATTAATAGATAAGCCTTATTCATATTATTTAGGAAGTATTTTACTCTTTATTTCAACTTGGTTTTCATATAAAGAACTAGATAAAAGGATAGGATTAAATACAATTCTTATTAAGTTGAAGAATAGAGTTATTAAAAAATAAATCATGGAATTAAATGAACAACCTTTGGTGTCTGTTATTATAGGGTCTTATAATCACGAGAAGTACATAAAAGAAGCAATTTTATCTGTATTTGCTCAAAATTATAGTTCTTTAGAGATAATACTTTCAGATGATTGTTCTAAAGATAATAGTTTTACGATAATGCAGGAGTTAGCAAATAACTATAGCGGTCCTCATAAAATAATAATTAACCAAAACAAAAAAAATTTAGGAATAACTGCACATATAGATCTTTTAGTTAGTTTATCTCATGGTCAGTTAATTGTTTGTGCAGCCGGTGATGATATTTCTTTACCTGATAGAGTGTCGAAAATATATAATGCTTATGTAAATAGCGGATATAAGGCAAGAGCAATTTATTCAAATTTTTATTATTTAAACGAACAGAACAAAAGAGAAGGAGACTTTGCTATTAATGAGGATAATATATCAATAGTAAATTTATTAAAAGGTAAATTTTATACTCATGGTGCAGTTTCCTGTTATCATAGAGATGTATTTGAAAAGTTCGAACCACTGGCTAATTCAGTTGCCGAAGATAATATTTTAGGTTTTAGAGCCATGCTTTTAGGAGGAATTAAATATATTCCCGATATGCTTATTTATTATCGACAGCATTCAAATTCGGTAATTGGAAATTATCAAACAATATGTAAAACACATGAAGAAGTTCAAAAAACTTTTACTTTAAAATTAACTGGTTATATTCATGAGGATGCGTTATTATTGAAAGATTATTTTTATTTCTGTAAAACTCAGAATAAAGAGATAGATACTTTTCTTGTAAAATTAATTTTAAGAAGATCAAAATGGAAAGTTCAACTTCTTAAAATGAACAGGAATAATTATGCAATAAAAATTGTATTAAATTCAATATGGTTAATTATAATTGGCTTGCCTTTAAAAAATGTTGTTAGTATTGCTAAAACTCTATTAAGAAGTAAAATAAAAAAGGGAACAGTAAGCTATAAGATTTTAAATCTAATGCGATTAAGGTAATTGGAAATTTTAAATTATTTTGGATAAAAGAACTTACAATATTGCTGAAAGTAAATTAAACAATAGAACTATTGTTTTTTTTGCAAGAAACACATCTCAGTTAAAAAACTATGTAGAGCCTTATTATAAAGAGTTTAAAGAGTTAGGATATGATTTTGTTGTAATACATACATCAGCTTTAACTTCGCACTTAACAAAGGATGATGGCTATAAACCAGAATACAAAATTTATGAAATAAGTAAATTAAATGTAAGAAAAATTGTACTCCTTATAAAATCTGTAGCTCCTATAGCAATTGTATCTTATAACTTTAAATCGATGTTCGATATATTAATAATACGACTTGCTGCACATTGTTGTGTGCCATCTGTGTTTATCGAACATGGGTTAACAACTCAGGGTGCGTTATCTGCATTTATTGATCCGCCTGATAAAATTGCAACAATTAAGAGATATTTTAAATATAGTATTAAATATTTGCAATTTGTTTTATTGAAAGGAGTAAAAGCAAAAAAAGAATTTGGCATTTTATATAATGCAATGAAAAGAAAGAATTACTCTGGAGCAAAGTTTAGTTGCGCTTTATTATATTCTAAAAACAGTTTAAAACAGGTAAATCCTTTTTTTAGTTTTAATGAGAATTCTGTTGCATTTTCTGGTTATCCGGTAACACAAAAACCAATACCTCAAAAAAAGATTAATACTTCCGACGACAAAGTTTTTTTATATATTCATCAGCCTTTTGTATTTCATAAAGTTGGTGCATTAAATTATGATGAAGAATTTAACTATTTGAAGGAAATTGCAAAAACAGTAATTGGCAGAGGATTAAAATTTGTTATAAAACTTCATCCTATCGAGTCAATTGAAAGGTATAAAGAAGGATTATCTGATTTACCCGGAATTATTATTTCAGATGTATCTGATGTTTTTGAATTAATAGGAAATTCTACAATTGTTGCGGGTCATTATAGCACCGCATTATTTGGTGCAGTAATTTTAAGAAAACCATTATTTGTGTTTGATTACCCCGGTGTTAATGAAACAAATCTGTTGTTATTTAATGATTGTGGAATTAGAATTCATAACAATGAGCAATTAGATGATTTACTTAAATTTCCTGATAATTATTCCCAAAAGATTAACTTATATAATACTTATATTGAAAATGTAATAGGATCTAATAATAATTATGAACACAGAGTTAAAACTATGGTTGATTTAATTAATAACAAATAGGAATGATTTCAAAATTAAGAACATTATTAAAGGCAATATTTGTAAAGCATCTGATGTATTTTATATATACTAAGATATATAAAATGAATATTAGCCCTACCGCAATTATATCATCTAAAGCGAGACTTGATAAAACTAATCCCAAAGGAATACATATAGGTTCAAATACCGTTGTTACTACCGGCGTGGTAATATTAACTCATGATTATGTTTCTGGAGATGGAGTAAGAAAAGATACTTTTATTGGAAATAATGTTTTTATTGGAGTAAATTCAATAATTATTGCCGGTATCAGAATTAATGATAATGTAATTATTGCAGCAGGGTCAGTTGTTACCAAAGATGTTCCTTCTTTTTGTATTGCCGGTGGTAATCCTGCAAAAATAATTAAAACTGAAGTGCCCATAGGTAAAAACGGGCAACTGATAAAAACATAATGTTATGAAACGGATAGCTTTATTTATGTATTATTTGTTTGCACAGAATTTACCGTCTTCTTTTATTCCTGGTGGCAGATTATTTAATTCGATAAGAGTTGGTACTCTTCGATTGGTTTTTCCTTTAGGCAAAAAGTGTAAGATTCAAAGAAAAGTATATTTTGGTAGCGGAAGAGAGGTAAGTGTTGGTAATAACTGCCAGATAAATGAGAATGTAAGTCTGGTAAATGTAAAAATTGGAAACTTTGTTATGATTGCACCAGGTGTTACAATTTTAGGAAGAATGCATAATCATGAGAATAAAAATGTGCCAATGGTATTACAGGGGCAGAAAGAAACAAAACAAGGAATAATTGAAAATGATGTATGGATTGGAACTAATGCTATTATTATGCCTTCTGTTAAAATAAGCGAGGGGTGTATTATAGCAGCAGGGGCAGTAGTTACAAAAGATTGCGAGTCTTATGGTGTTTATGCGGGGGTTCCGGCAAAAAGAATAAAGTCGAGATAATAATATTACTTTTTAAATAAAAAATGGGGTGCAAATTGCACCCCATTTTTTATTTAAAAATATTAAGTGTTATTGTTTAATTAGTTTTAATTTACTGGTAAAATCACCTTTATTTAACATTATATAGTAAATTCCCGTTGAAATATCAGGAGTTTTAAGCTCAAAGTGATTTAAACCCAAAGAAGTTTCAATTATCCTACTTTCATAAAGTTTGCCATCAATACTATATATTGATAAACTAACTGTTCCTTCAGTTTCAGAATAGAAATCTAAATTATAAAAGTCAATAGCGGGATTAGGATAAATCACAGCTTCTGAAATAGGATCTTTTGAAATTGATTCTAACTCTGCTATATATTTAGCTAACGAAGCAGTAGTAAAAGTAGTAACAGGCGAATATGATGTATAAATGCCACCGGAATAAGTTCTTATTCTGCAATCATAATTTGTGTTAGGTAATAAACCTGTTAATGTAACAGGACTTGAAGTAGAGCTTTGAAATTTGTAGTTTGTTGTACCTGTAACATAATACTGAATCTGATAGCTTGTAGCTCCACTTCCATTCCACAAAAGCGTTGCAGTAGTTGCAGTTGGTATTCCCTGAACTGATAAATTAGTAGCAAGAACAGAACTTCCGTTAGAGGTTGTAAAACTTACTATAGAAGAGTATGAAGTAAATGAACCTCCATTATATGTTCTAATTCTGCAATTATAGGTTGTATTTGGTTGCAGAGCTTGTAAAGTAAATGGTCCTGTTGATGAATTTTGAAAGAAATACTCGGTAGAGCCATTAATAAAGTATTGAATTTGGTAATACGTTGCACCAGATCCTGTCCATGTTAGTGTTGCAGAATTTGCACCAATACTTTGAACTGCTAGATTTGTTGCAGTTACAGAAAGGTAATTAGGTGTTGTAAAAGAGATCGCTTGAGAATAAGATGTGTACATACCACCCGAATAAGTTCTTATTCTGCAGTCATAGGTAGTGTTTTGTGTTAGACCTGTAATTGTTACTGGGCTTGAACTAGCAGTGTAAATATGATATTCTGAAGTTCCTGTAGGATTATATTGAATCTGATAATTGGTTGCTCCGCTTCCATTCCAGATTAACGTAACAGAATTGACTGTAGGTGTTCCTTGAACTGCTAAATTTGTCGCAAGAATTGAGGTGCCGCTAGATGTTACAAAACTTACAATAGGAGAATATGAACTGTATATTCCACCTATTAGACTTCTAATTCTGCAATTGTATATTGTGTTAGGTTCAAGTGCCTGTATTGTGAACGGACTTGCTGTTGTTGACTGTAGAAAATAATTTGTAGAACCGTTAATATAATATAATATCTGATAATTTGTTGCTCCATTTCCACTCCAGCCAAGTGTTGCAGTATTTGCAGTTGGTGTTCCAATAACAACAAGATTTGTTGCGGTTTGGCTTCCAAAAGTGTTGTTAATAACAATATCCTGATATGCTACATTTAAGGAGCTGTTAATTGTGTTATATCCGTTTTTTGAAATGGAATATGCTTGATTGTTACCAGTTATTATATTTGTAAAAACAGTTGTTCCCATACTATTTGTTAGCTGGGTAAGACTATTAAATGAAACAACAGCACCAGGAACAGGATTTATTCCATCTGTAACATTAAAAGTTACTGTGTAAAGAGCAGAATTTACAGTTAAATTTTGTGTAACAGGTAAAGCAGCATTATAATTTGCGTCTCCGGTTTGCGATGCAGTAATAGAAGTAGAACCAACCCCAACAATTGTTACTGTTGAACCATTTGTTCCACTACAAGTTGCAACTGAAGAATTTGAACTTGAGAAAGTAACAGGATTTCCGGATGCACCTCCAGTTGCCGTTAAGTTAAAAGCAGGGTCACCATATGTTTTATCTGATAATGCTTCAAAGGAAATAGTTTGGTCTAATTTTTTAACAGTTACTTTAAAGTTGTCAAAAAATGCAGTCTGGTTTGCTGTTGAACTTCCGTTCCATACAGCACCCATAAAACCCAGGCTAGTTCCTGTATATGTGTTATTAGTTGCAGTTCCCTGAGATATTAATGTGCCTGAAGAAGGATCGGAAAATGCAGTACTACCATCGTTTCTTAGAAAAAGCTCCCAGCTATTTGAAGATGGATTATAAGTAACTTTTACACTTAAATAATCTGCACCAAAATCTGTTAAACCTGATGTATTAGATGTTATTATTGGTGTAATTGTTCCGCTTCGAATGCCATTTGAGTATCGGGCTAAATAAATTGGATCAGTAGAACCACTTGTTCCGAAATAAACCGCATAACCTATACCTCCCGAAGAACCTGTTGATGAAAGAACATTTGAAGTGGAGGAGGCCAATATTACTGCAGCTCCGTATGAACCAGACGACATTCCGCTTGGATCAGTTCTAATTTGTCTCATATTAAATGTCCAGGTTACAACACCAATATTAGAATTAAGTTGTGTAGTATATGGTGCAGAAAACGAACTTGTGTTTGTATATGCGTAAATTGCACCAGAACCTGTTCCAGACGTTTTTAAATTTAAAATTCCTCCATCTATTTTTGCTTCAAATGAACTGGAAGCTGTTTTCATTAACCAACTTGTACTTGAACCAATAGTGCCTTGTGAGGTTGTATAGCCAGTACCCATTGAGGTATTAAAATTATCTGAGAAAACAGTTGTTGTTTGTGCCTTTATAAATAGGGGAACGATTATAATTATTGTCATAAATATTGAGACAATAAATTTGTTAGTTGAGTAAAATTGCTTTTTCATATTTAAGGAGTTAAATTGTTTTTGTATTTTATATAATTAAGAATATGCTTTACTTAATTATTACAAATATACTATATTAATTTAGACTAAATATAAATAAGCTAAATTACTTATTGTTAATAAATGTTAATGTCGTAATATGAAGTATTATAAGTATTAGTATATTAAATTAATATGGAGCTCGTATAATAATTAGAATTTTAATACTATATGCAAAAGTAAAGGGTTGCAAAATGCAACCCTTTACTTTATATATTCTATTGTAAGAAAATAAGTTTTTATTTAACAATTAACTTTAGCTGAAAATTAAAGTCATTTTTATTTAAAATAATAAAGTATAATCCGGATGAAAGTTTTGGGGTTTCAAAAACAAAATGATTAATTCCTTTTTGATGTTCTATTACCTTAGTTTCACATAACTTACCATCAATATTAAATATTGAGAAATTTATTTGTCCATTTGTTTCAGAGCTAAAGTCTAAGTTATAAAAACTAGTTGCAGGATTAGGATAAATAATAGCTTCGGTAATAGGGGAGTAATTTAATAATGGTTCATTTGTTACGTCATTTTTAAAAGAAGCTGCAGTTGAAAATGTTAAAGTTGGCGAGTAAGATGTATAAGTTCCACCGGAATACGTTCTGATTCTACATTCATAATTTGTATTAGGCAAAAGCGAGGTAAGTAATGCCGGACTACTAGTGAAATTGCGAATATTATAATTTGTTGTACCAGTTTTATAGTAGATAATTTGATAAGAGTTTGCGCCATTCCCATTCCATGTTAGTGAACAGGTAGTTGTTGTTGGTGTTCCCTGTACAGATAGATTTGTTGCTAAAATAGAGGTACCATTTGCAGTTGTAAAACTAATAATAGGAGAATATGATGTATAAGTACCACCTGAATATGTTCTTATTCTGCAATTATAAGTGGTATTAGGTTCTAAAGCATTGAGTGTAAATGGTGAACTTGCCACAGTCTGAATATTATAATTTGTTGTTCCGTTTATATAATACTGTATTTGATATGAGGTAGCTCCACTTCCATTCCAGGTTAATGTTGCAGCATTTGCAGTTGGAGTTCCTTGAACTGCAAGATTACTTGCAAGAATTGAAGTTCCATTTGCAGTTGTAAAACTTAAGATTGGAGAATAAGATGAATATATTCCGCCAGAATATGTTCTTATTCTACAGTTGTATATTGTGTTTGGTTCTAAGGCATTTAGTGTAAATGGCGAACTTATTGCTGTTTGTAAATAATAATTTGTACTTCCATTAATGTAGTATTGAATCTGATAAGAAGTTGCTCCACTTCCAGTCCAAGTTAAAGTTGCCGCATTAGCAGTAGGAGTGCCCTGTACAGCTAAATTAGTTGCTAAAATTGAAGATCCGTTTGAAGTAGTAAATGTTACAATTGAAGAATATGAAGTATAAGTACCACTTAAATTTGTTCTTATTCTACAACAATATATTGAATTTGGTTCTAGAGCTTGTAAAGTGTATGGACTGGAGTTAGCAGTTTGAAAGAAGTAATTTGTGGTACCTTGTATATAATACTGTATCTGGTAGTTTGTTGCACCACTTCCAGACCAGATTAAAGTTGCTGTATTTGCAGTTGGAGTACCTTGTACTGCAAGATTAGTTGCAGTTTGACTTGCTAGTACAACATTTTTGGTAACATCAGTATTTATAACATTAACAGTACCATTTGAAGTTGTATAACCTGTTTTTGCTACAGAATATGCTAAATTATTACCAGCAGAAACACTTGTAAAAGTAGTTATGCCTGAAGCATTAGTTAACTGTGAAGTACTGTTAAATGTTACATTAGCTCCAGAAACAGGATTTGTTCCATCAGTTACATTAAAAGTAACATTATACCCAGATGATGGAAAGGTAACATTAAAAGAAATGGTAGATCCAACTGCACCTATATTCGTAATGGATATTCCACCCCAGGTTGCATCATCAGAAAGTAGTAATGCAGGATTTGAAACATCAGAAAAAGAGGTTCGTCCTTGTGTAGAACTGAAAGTTGCATCGCCTGGTGTTCCATTATTATTGGTATCACCATTGGGTCTGTAAACCCACAGCATATCTGGTGGTCCATTGCGGTTGCCATCGTCAATAGTTACATTAGTGTTAATTCTGTAAATAAGCAAACCTTCGTCGGCCGAAGCTGTTAATTTTGCTTCAACAGGTCCGGTTTTTTTTCTGAATTCAAGGATAAGAAATTCTGTAGTTGAATTAGGAAGTGCAATCTTATAAGCATTATTTGTCGAACCTGCTAATGGGCTTAAACTATAAGATCCACTAGTAGAAATTGAAGGAATTGTAATCCATCCTCCTATCTGTTCCTTCATATATGCAGTCATAGAGCCTGAACCATATTCCATTAAATCCCAGTACCAGCAAGGATCAACTCCATTATCGGTATAATGATATAAATCGGGTGACCCCATGCAATGAAATAGTTCATGACATGTAGTTCTTGCTGTACATTGTGTTTCCGGTTGAAAAGTATAATCCCAGACTCTTTTTCCATTAATGCTAACATTATATGTATATAATGCCCAACGGTGAGCCCATAATAAATCACTCCAGGCATCATTATCTCCGTATATAATAAATGACATATTATCTACATACCCATCAGAATCCAGATCAATTTCATTTGCAGGTAATGTAGCTTCAATTTCTGTTTTTGTAAAATTTACTGCATCAACAAGCAACTGATGTTCTCTTAATCTTGCTTCTGTGTCATCCTGATATCCTATCGTGTTAGTGGTTGCATTGTATGGTTGAAAATACCCTCTGTTATGTGCATCCTGAAATGAAATGTTTGTAGTAGGTGCACAATCAGGAAAATGAGTTGCATTAACTAGCATTTGATTATATGATACTGAAGTAAAATATTCCTGAACACTATAAGTTGCTCCTCCGGTTCCTGTGAAAAGATCAATATAGGTTTGACGATTATTTGAAAACGCTGGATCGTCTGCAAATCGAATATATACTACAAGATTATTAAAAGTTCCTGACGATGGTGCTTTTCCTATATTATAGGTACCACCTTTTGAATTGTCTTTAAGTGGTGCAAAATATCGATTTACCTTTTCCTGATATTGATTTTTAGTTAGTTTTACAAACTTCTGAAGATTTACATTATCAGGGTTAATTGTACCTACTTTATAAGTTGATGGAATTATTTGTTCATAATTGTCTTTTACGGCATAATAATACCATCCATCCTGACCTTGAATAATAGTGTAACCATACTCATCATGAATATAGTTAAAAAACTCATCGCCCGAATTCAGGCAGTTAATAACTGTACCGTCAGGTTGCTTAATAGTTGTAGGTTGATCTTTAAAATTAGCTCCATTTAAAGAAAAGTTCAAGGCAATTATCAGTGCGATAAAGCTAAAAAGTTGTTTCATATAATGTATATTTTTAGTTATTATTATTCAAGGATTATATTTACGAAATACATCAAAAAAATGTTCCGTTTTATACATTTTTAATTAAATTGAATGTGATATATGAAATCATTAATTAGTTTAAAGCTATCATAAAATATAGCATTTGCTCAATTGCTAACCTTCGGGTTAATATTTTATTTCTATTTATTACTGAAGGTGTGGTAGTATTTCTAGTAACCGCAGAGAAAATTCATCGAAGTCTATGATAAGCAGATTAATAGTTATCGACGATGCAAAAATTATAGGCATGTAAGCCACAGACCAAAAATAAAAGGCTGTCCTTTCGAGACAGCCTCTTATTTTTAAATTTATTGAACAATTAATTTTGTCTTATAGGAAAAATCATTTTTACTTAAAATCATGAAATATATTCCGGATGAAAGATTATTAATTTTAAATAAAAAATGATTTTGTCCAACTGAGTTTTCAATAATTGTTGTTTCACAGAGCATTCCATTAATATTATAAATTGACAAGTTAATAAGTCCCTCTTTTTCTGAATTGAAATCTAAATTTATAACATCAGTAGCAGGGTTCGGGTAAGTATTAATATCAAATAATGTCATAGTTGATTCTGTTAATTCTGTATAAGATTTAGCAGTACTAGCAGTTGTAAAGCTTAGAATTGGAGAGTAATTTGAATAAGTTCCGCCAGAATATGTTCTTATCCTACAATTATAAGTGGTATTGGCCTCAAGTGCAGTTAATGTAGCTGGACTAGATGTACTACTTTTAAATTTATAAATTGTTGTTCCGGCTTTATAGTATATAATTTGATATGAGGTGGCTCCACTGCCGTCCCAGCTAAGTGTACATGTTGTTGTAGTAGGTGATCCTACTACAGATAAGTTTGTTGCTAATATTGAAGTACCATTGGCAGTAGTAAAAGAAACGACAGAAGAGTAATTGGAGTAGACACCACCTGAAAATGTTCTAATCCTGCAATTATAAGATGTGTTTGGTTGTAAAGAATTAAGAGTAGTTGGGGAATTTGTTGCAGTTTGAGTCAGGTAATTTGTTGTCCCATTTATATAGTATTGTATTTGGTATGAATCGGCTCCGCTACCATTCCAGATTAATGTTGCAGCATTTGCTGAAGGTGTTCCAGAAACAGCAAGGTTTGTAGCAAGTATTGAACTTCCATCAGCTGTAGTAAAACTAACTATGGATGAATAAGAGGTATAAGTACCTCCAAAATAAGTTCTAATTCTGCAATTATATGTAGTGTTTGGTTGTAACGCATTAATTATTAATGGTGAAGAAGTGGAGTTTTGAGATAAATAATTTGTAGTTCCATCTATATAGTATTGTATTTGATAGTAATCGGCTCCGCTACCATCCCAGATTAAGGTTGCAGAATTCGCGGTTGGTGTTCCCGAAACATTTAAGTTTGTTGCAATATATGAACCATCTGCAGTTGTAAAAGAGATTGCAGAAGAATAGTTAGAGTATGTACCTCCTGAATATGTTCTTATTCTGCAATTATAGATTGTGTTTGGTATTAAATTGGTTAAAGTGTACGGTGAATTTGTTGAACTTTGAAAAAGATAATTTGTTGTTCCATCAATATAATATTGTATTTGGTAAGAATCAGCTCCACTTCCTGACCATGTCAAATTTGCAGTAGTTGCAGTAGGTGTTCCTTGTATAGCTAAATTAGTTGCAAGAATTGAAGATCCACTAGCAGTAGTGAAATGAACTATAGGTGAATAATTGGAATAATTTCCGTCGATATTTGTCCTAATTCTGCAGCAATAGGCTGTGTTTGGTTGCAAAGAATTTAGTGTATAGGGGCTGCTTGTAATTGTTTGTATATTATATTCTGTAGTCCCTTCTATGTAAAATTGTAATTGATAATTTGTTGCGTTACTTCCATCCCAAATTAGTGTAGCTGTGTTTGCAGTAGGTGTTCCAAAAACAGAAAGATTAATGGCTTTCTTAAAAGCATATTCTTGAGTAGTTGTACAGCTATTATTGTCAGTAATCGTAACAGAGCAAATTCCACCACAAATATTAGTAGCTGTACTAGTTGTTTGTACCGGTGAAGTGTTCCAGTAATAAGTGTAAGGGCTTGTTCCACCCGTAGTGGAAATAGTAGCTGTTCCATCACACGAATTAATTGATGGTTCAATCTGTGAAGGTGTTGCAAGCATAATTGAGGGCTCAGTTACTGTTATGTAACTAGTTGTTGTATTACTACATCCATCAGTAATAGTAACAGAATAATTACCGGCTACTAAATTTATTGCTGTAGCGGTGGTTTGATTATCTGACCATAGATAAGAATAAGATGGAGTTCCACCTGCTGGAGTTGCAGTAGCTGTTCCATCATTTCTACCAAAACAGCTTATTTGTGTGAACGATGTTAATACTGTTAATGCTGATGGTTCTGTAATAGTAACAGAGTTAGTTGCTGTGCAATTGTTTAAATCAGTAATAGTAACTGAAAATACTCCGGCTACTAAATTTGTGGCAGTTGCTGTTGTTTGATTATCTGACCATAAATAGGTATATGGAGGTGTCCCACCTGCTGGAGTTGCAGTAGCTGTTCCATCATTACCACCAAAACAACTGATTTGTGTGAACGATGTTAATACAGACAATACAGTCGGCTCTGTAATAGTAACGAAATTTGTTGTTGTGCAGTTGTTTAAGTCTGTAACAGTAACTGAAAATACACCTGCAATCAAATTTGTGGCAGTTGCTGTTGTCTGATTATCCGACCATAAATAAGAATAAGATGGAGTTCCTCCTGTTGGGGTTGCAGAAGCTGTTCCATCATTACCACCAAAACAACTAATTGGTGTGAAAGATGTTATTGAAGTTAATACTTCTGGTTGTGTAATTGTTACTGAATCAATAACACTACATCCATAAGCATCTGAAACGGTTAAATAATATTTGCCTTCACAAAGGGAAGAAATTGAATTAGTAGTATTAGCTGGTATTGTAGACCATAAATAATTATAATTAGCATCACCTCCTGTTGGCGCAGAAGTTGCGGTACCATTGCAGCTACCATAACAACTAACGTTTGTTTGACTAATGTTTGCTGCTAAAGTAAATGGTTGTATAACATCAACAGAATCGTTATATACACAATTATTAATGTCTGTTATTGTAACTTTATATTTTCCTGCACATAAAGAGTATATTGTGTCATTTGTTTGGGCATCGTTCCATAAATAGCTAATAGGTGCTGTTCCGCCGGATGGAGTAATCCAGGCAGAGCCATTACATGATCCGTAACAACTTGCATTTGTTTGTCCCATTGTGCCTGATAATATTGCAGGCTCAGAGATGGAGAAATTGGAAACAGAAGTACAACCAGCTGCATCGGTAACAGAAACAGAATAATTACCAACGCAAAGATTAATTGCATTTACATCAGTTTGAGCTGGTGTAGTTGACCATGTATATGAAAATGGGCTTGTACCAGATGTTACATTTGCAGTTGCTGATCCATTACATAAACCAAAGCATGTAACGTTTACTCTGTTTGTAATATCTGTTATTAAAGCAGGTGGTGTTGTTATAGTTACTTCTTTAACAACGGTTTCACCGCACTTATCTGTAACACTTACAAAATAAGTTCCTGCAACTAACCCGGTAACAGATGCATTTGTTGAATCGTTTGACCATAAATACGTATATGGTTCGTTACCAAAAGTTGCAATAGCTGTAGCTGTTCCATCGTCACCATGCCCGTAACAAGATAAATTTGTAAAAGAAATAGTAACATTTAATGGATCTGGTTGACTAATTAAGGCATTATCTACTGCTGTAATTCCACATTGGTCAGTTACTGTTACGCTGTATGAGCCAGGTAACAAATTGTAAATATCTGATGTTGTTTCGCTGTTCGACCAAATATATGTATATGGAGCGTTTCCCCCTGAAACAGATATTGAGGCATAGCCATCATTTCCTCCACTACAAGTAATATTGTTTTGATTCATTGTTAAGGCTAAGCCTGTGCTAAGTGAAACATTAACTGAACTTATGGCAGTGCAACTATTTGCACCGTTTACAGTTACAGTATATGTGCCTGCTGCTAGTCCGGTTATTGTAGGTGTAGTTTCATTATTTGACCAAAGATAGGTATATGGTTCAGAGCCGTTGGATGGTGTGGCAGTTGCTGTACCGTCATTTGCAATTGGCAAACCTTCGGAATCAACACAAATTAATGTTGAAGATAAGTGTAGGCTATCAAAACAACCAAATTTTGCCACATATGCATCTCTTATTCCAGTTAGAGAATTTGTAAGCTGATTGGTACCAATTGTCAAAATAGGAGAAACAAAGTCTCCGATAGCGATAAAGTTTCTACCGGTAGAACTATAGACTGAAGTTTGCCCTATATCATTTGAAGTGCCGGAAGCCTTGATGGCATTTGAAAAAGCTCCATCTAGATCACTCTCAGCAATAAATGCATCACTACCACCAGAATTGGTTAAGTTATAGATTCCAAAATTCACACTGCCCTCATAAGAACCAGTGATTATAAGCTTATTGTTAGAGATATCAAGATTTATTGCTTTTTCGTTTTTTATTGACCCAATTGCCTTAGTCCATTGCAAATTTCCGTCAGCATTATATTTTAAAACAATTAAATCTGAAGTTCCGGAAGTGGTATTTAAGTAAGTTATTTTTGATGTGTCAGTAGATGTAGAATCAATTTTTAATCTAACTCCGTTATAATATCCTGCTAAATAATGATTGCCGGAATTATCAGTAATATGTTTATTTATATATAAATCATTGTTAATTGCAGAAATTTTTCTTGCCCATATACCATTTCCATCCATGTCTGTTTTATAAATAAAACCTTCTCTGTAAGTTGAATTCGAAGTTAAAGTGCCGGTAGGTAAATAAAAATTTCCAGCAAATTGTCCACTGAAATAATAGCCATTAGCATCAGTACTTATTGATTTAATGGTAGTATTTGTATTATCGTCGTCAATTTTATTTGCCCAATAAAGATTTCCCCAGCTATCGAATTTTGCTATAAATTTTTGATTTGATGCAGATGGAGATGTTAATGAAAATCCTCCTAAAAAAGTAACATCATTTAAAAAACCACCAGCTAAAATGATATTTTCTGAGTTGTCAATTGCTAAAGCACCGTTTGTTTGGTTGCTTGCACCATAAGCAGCATTAAATGCCCATTGGTAATTACCTGCAATGTCGAATTGAACAATTATAATGTCAAATCCACCAATAGTAGGAATGTCTGTTCCTTCAAATGAGAAAGTTCCATTGTTTAACAAAGATAAGTAAATATAATTTTTATCGTTACTAAAAACAATACTTCCTGCGGTTTGTGTATATGTTCCACCCAGCTGTTTAATCCATTGGATTTGTCCATCAGCATTATATTTTGCAAAGAAAGCATCTTGTCCGTTTGTTGTTAACGAAATGCCATCCTGAGTTACTGCTCCATTAATATTTCCAAAAACATAACTATTACCTGAAGCATCTTGTATTACGCTAGTTGGCATGTTTTGCCCGGTACCATTAAAATGTTTTACCCACATCCATCCCTGTGCATTAACAAGCGATGAGGAAATTACAAAAGCGATAATAAGAGTAAAGAGTTTCATATCCTTAATTTTTCAAGTTTTTATTTTAACAAGATAATTTTACGAACTAAATATATTAAAGTTCCAGGTAATAATACTTGTTTTGTTAAAAATTTTACTCTATTTTTTTACAGTTTTTATTGATAATGTATATGCTTAAAATACAGCAAGAATAACGGATAAAAGAATCTTTATAAACAGGAGAGAAGTTTTAAATATTCATTTGTAATAAAATCCCATTGATGAAAATTAGTAATTTTTGTCAGATTGTTTTGAACTGAAACGTTCTTCTTTTCTATAATATTGGTATAATCAATTATTATTTTGGTGAGTGATTGTGGTGTATTAAAAAATAATGCATTGTTTTCCAAAAGTTCTTTATGAAATAAATTATCATGTGCAATAATAAAAGATTTTGCTGCCATAGCTTCTAATAATGAGGGGTTAGTTCCCCCAACTGTGTGTCCATGAATACATGCAAAAGAAAAGTGGCGAAGGTTAGATAGTTTTATCGAATCGTATAGACCTGTAATGAAAATAATGTTAGTTTGTTCAGAATATTTTTTAGACAGCTTCCGGATGTTTGTAACAATGCACAATGTTTTCTCTGAATGAGAATTTTTCCAGGCAGTTATAATAAATTCAATTTGATTCTCGGGTTCGTCACGGGCAACTACTAAAAAATAGTTATCTTTTTTTAGTCCGTATGTATTAATAGAAAGTTCATCAAAATTTGCAGTTATATCTGCTCCATATGAAATGTACTCAGGTAATATGTTATATTTATTTTTGTAATATTCCTGAATTATTTTATGATCTGCAATAATTTTATCAGACTTTGTTACAACAATATTCTCAAACCATTTAAGTAATTTCTTAGTAATTGAATTATATTTAGCTCTTTCCCACTCAAACCCATCCATGTTTGTAATTACCTTTGTACGGTGTTTGTTGATAAGTGCAATTGCAGGAGCTGATGTTCCATACCCACATACCAGAATTACATCTGCATGTTGTTTTATTGCATGTTTGTAACATAAATAATCGTATAAAAAGTGTGCAGCACTTCCAAAAATATTTTCACGACAAGGTATGCGAATAATATTTACTTTCTTGTATAGATTGTTTTTATAAGTGTGAAATGCAGGATTATAAACATATACATCGTTTCCATAATCTGAAAGCCTTACCGAAATTTGTTCGGCAAATTGCTCAAATCCACCGTAATTGTTTGGTATGCCTCTTGTCCCGATTATTGCAATTTTCATGCTGAGTGAACTTTTTTAATATAAACCGACCAAAACCATAAAAATGGGCGAAGTGGATAGTACAGAAAAAATAAATAATCTGGTAAAGGTAGAGTTTTCCAATCTAAATAGTTTGTCATGGGAGCATTTAAACAAGACATAAAATGTTTGAAGCCAGCCTTTAGTTTTATGATATAATTAAATCGAATTATTCTTTCAAAAGTTCTTTTATGAAGCTTTTCTTCTTCAGTATTTATTGCTCTTAAAGCTGATTTTATAATACTTTTATTAATGTTATATGTTTGGAAATCTTTGGGAATGTTACAATTAAAAATTATTTGAATCAAACATAAAGCTTGACTTACCATTCTTTCATCTCCGAAATATTTAGTTAGCTTGTTAAAATAATTGTAGTCAAAATTATTGTTGCTCTGAATGATTTCCTGTATGTCATTTAACCAAAATAGCTTATACCATCTGTGCATTGAGCCATGTACTATTAAATAATGTAATAAAAGTTCGGGTTTTATTTTAATAAATGGATTTGAAGTGATGAATGATTCAAAAAACATTTTTTCTGAATTAGTAAAAAGTGAAGAAGGTGTAATTAGTTTCCAATGAATTTCTACTAGTAGATTGGTATTAGGATTTTTAAAATAATAATGGTGAATAATCTTTTTGTGAACTTTTGATTGTTTTGGACTGAGTTTAAAATCAGGTTTTATTTGTTTATATCCTTCATTAATCATTAATCCCGAAATGGTCTCTAGATCTGTTGGCTTAATTAAAAAATCCAAGTCTAAAGAATTTCGTTTTCCCGGATCGTTATATATTTGAAAGGCTAATGCTGGTCCTTTAATTGGGATAGTTGTAATATTTTTGCTGTCAAATAGATTATTAAGCCTAATCATTTCGGCAGATAGGCTAAGCATCCGCTTTGAGTTTAAAGTTTGTAATTCCTGAATTTGCTTTTTTATATCTTCAGGAAATAAATGAGTATTTTTAATTGTAAACTCATAAACAACGGGATTAATTCTATGTCGTTTTACTAATTTTAAGAATATTTCCCAGTTAAGTTTTTGCTTAAAGTCGGCGGCATTCCATTTGTTGTTTCCACAGCATAAAAGCAGAAACTTCATTTCAGGTGGATAATTCTCAATTATGGAATTTATTTTATTCATTGCAACAAAAGTAGTAAACTCAGTTGAAAATTAATATTTGTTTAATTTTTGTATATAACCAAACTCATTCATTATTTTTGAATAATTTATTCTTTGTAAAATGTATAATCTATTTCACACAAAAAAAATAGAGCCCTTGTCGAAGTTGTCTCCAACAAGACTGGTATGTTTCCTGTTTTTATTTTTTAGTTTTAATTCTTTTGCACAGGTTTTATCCTGTACTCAGAGCTATCTAAGCTATTCGGGATTTATAATCCCGAATTATATAAATTCGGATTTGCAATCCGAAAATGAAAATAAATCTGAAGAGACTTTCCCTGGTGCATATCAGACCACAGAATATTTCCCAATTCTCAAAGGTAAAAATATTGCAATAGTTGCAAACCAAACTTCTTTAGTTGAAAAAACACATTTAGTCGATTCATTAATTTCAGCAGGAATTTTGGTTAAAAAGATATTTTGTCCAGAACATGGATTTAGGGGAACTGCTGATGCAGGAGAGATTGTTTCTTCAACTACAGATAAAAAAACAGGTCTGCCAATAATTTCATTATATGGTAAAAACAAAAAGCCGTCGCCAGAACAGTTAAAAGGTATAGATATAGTTGTTTTTGATATTCAGGATGTGGGAGTACGTTTTTATACTTATATTTCTACAATGCACTATGTTATGGAAGCTTGTGCCGAAAAAAATATTCCACTTTTAATTTTAGACAGGCCAAATCCAAACATACACTACATAGACGGACCGGTTTTAAAATCAAGCTTTAAGTCATTTGTCGGAATGCATCAGGTTCCGTTAGTTTATGGGATGACGATTGCAGAATACGCACAAATGATAAACGGAGAAGGATGGCTTGCAAAAAATGTTAAATGTAAATTGCAAATTGTTAAGTGTAAAAATTATAATCATAACACAAGGTACACATTACCTGTAAAGCCTTCGCCAAATTTACCCAATATGCGTTCTGTATATTTATATCCTAGTCTTGGTTTGTTTGAAGGAACAAACGTTAGCGTTGGCAGGGGTACTGAGTTTCCTTTTCAGGTATTAGGGAGTCCATTTCTCGATTCAATGCTTTTTCATTTTATTCCAAAATCTTCAAATGGCGCAAAAAATCCAATGTACGAAAATAAAAAATGCTATGGTGTCGATCTTAGAAATTCAACTGATACTGTGTTTACATTAAAGTATATCATTAATATGTATAAGATGTCGCCGAATAATGAGACGTTCTTTAATCCCTTTTTTCAAAAGTTAATAGGTACTGATGAGGTTATTCCATTAATAAAAGCAGGAAAAACTGAAGCAGAAATTAAAACTTTATGGCAAAATGATTTAAATAAGTTTAAAGAAATAAGAAAAAAGTATTTGCTTTATCCTTAATAATTTGTCATTGCGAGGAAGAATGATGTGGCAATCTAATTACGTCATCTTGAGTCCATGATTAGTGACGTGACAACGATTCTCTTGCTTCGCAAGAAAATAGTTACCACGCCTGTTTCACAGGCTCCTAATGATGATATAATTATTTTGGCAGTATGAAATCCAGTAGATTAAATAAGATTTTTACAAAATTATTGTAATCAAAAAATATTTTTATATCTTTGCAACGAATTCAGGGGAAAGATATGACAGGGGACCGAAAGTCCCCTGTTTTATTAGCCTAAATTATTTATGATAGAAAAAGAAAAAATACAAAAAGTAGCTGCAAATGCTGATTTAGGCAAAGACTACATTGTAGTTGATGTTGAGGTAAAACCTGTAAATGTTTTTACGGTTTTTATCGAAAGCGTATCTGGTATTACAATTGGCGATTGTATTAAAGTTAGTCGATTTATCGAAGAAAATTTTGACCGTGAAGTTGAAGATTACGAGCTTTCTGTTTCATCTGCAGGAATAGATAAACCGCTGACACATAAAATTCAGTATCAGAAAAATGTTGGAAAAACTGCTGAAGTACTTTTAAATGATGGTAAGAAATTAAAAGGAGTTTTATCAGAAGTTTGCGATAATTCAATAAAATTGTCTTTTAGTCAGAAAGAAAAATCGGCAGAAACAAAAAAAACTGCATTGGTAGAGAAAGAATTAGAAATAGAATTTAATAATATAAAATCGGTAATGATTGTTGTTTCTTTTAAATAAGAAGAACTATGGAAAATTTAAATTTAATAGAACATTTTGCAGAATTTAAAGATCTGAAAAACATCGACAGGGCAACTATGATGCGCGTGTTAGAAGACGTTTTTAGAAGTACATTAAATAAACAATTTGGCGAAACAGATAATTTCGACATCATTATTAACATTGATAAAGGTGACTTTGAAATCTGGAGAACCAGAACAGTTGTTAATGACGAAGATTTTACTGATCCTGTAACTCAAATTGCGTTATCAGATGCTAAAAAAATTGATGATGATTATGAAGAGGGTGAAGATGTTTCTGATGAAGTAAAATTCGCAGATTTTGGTAGACGTACTATTCTTGCTTTACGCCAGAATCTTTCTTCTAAAATCCTGGAACTTGAAAAAGACAGTATTTTCAGTAAATACAAAGATAGAATAGGTGAAATTGTTTCAGGTGAGGTATATCAAATCTGGAAAAAAGAAATTCTTATTCTTGATGACGAAGGCAATGAATTAATAATGCCTAAAACAGAACAGATTCCTTCTGATTTCTTTAGAAAAGGCGATAATGTTCGTGCAGTTGTTGTAAGAGTTGAAATGAAAAATAACAACCCACTGATTATTCTTTCTCGTACATCACCGGTATTCCTTGAAAGACTTTTTGAACTTGAGGTTCCAGAGATTTTTGACGGACTTATTACTATCAAGAAAATTGTTCGTATTCCAGGTGAAAGAGCGAAAGTGGCAGTTGAATCTTATGATGACAGAATTGATCCGGTTGGCGCATGTGTAGGTATGAAGGGAAGTCGTATTCATGGTATCGTTCGCGAATTGAAAAATGAAAATATTGATGTTATTAATTTTACAAATAACACAAACTTATTTATTCAGCGTGCTTTAAGTCCTGCAAAAATCAGCGACATTAAAATTGTTGACCCCGATAAGAGAGCTGAAGTATATTTAGATCCAGATCAGGTTTCACTTGCAATTGGTAAAGGCGGTTTAAATATTCGTCTTGCAAGTCAGTTAACCGGTTTCGAAATAGATGTTTACAGAAATGTTCAAGAAGACGATGAAGATGTTGACCTTGACGAATTCTCAGACGAAATCGATGCATGGGTTATCGATGAATTTAAGAAAATTGGATGTGATACTGCAAAAAGTATATTAAATCATAGTATTGAAGAGTTGGTTCGTCGTACCGATTTGGAAGAAGAAACAATTCAAAATGTTGTGAATATTGTAAAATCAGAATTCGAATAATATTTTTTTATATATTTAAACCCTTTCAGGGAAACAAAAGTGCCGGATATGACAGAAGAAATTAAGGCAATGCGATTAAATAAAGTTGCAAAGGAGCTGAATGTTGGAATTCAGACCATTGTTGACTATTTGCATAAAAAAGGATACAAAGTAGAGATTAATCCTAATGCAAAAATTTCGCAGGAAATGTATGATGCTCTACTTGTAGAGTACAATTCTGATAGCAATATCAAGAAGAAATCGGCAGAAATTAATTTAAAAACTAATGAGCGCAATGCATCAATCACAATTGATGACATTAATAAAAAAGCTGCAGAATTAGAGAAGGAAACAGAAAATGAACCTGCTGAACAGGACGAATTAATTATCAAGAATTTCAGCAAACCTGTTGAACCTCAGATTAAAATTATTGGTAAAATTGAATTAGATAAACCAAAACCAAAACAAAAACCTGTTGCCGAAACACCTCCACCTCCAACAAAAGAAAAGCCGGTAGTAAAAGAAGAAAAGAAAGCTCCCGAGGCAGAACCAAAGAAAGAAAAGGAAGTAGAAAAGAAAGCTGAGAAAAAAGAAGTTGAAATTTACTCAACAAAGGTTGATAATATTGAAGGTAATATTAAGATAGTTGGAACACTTGATTTAGCTAGTTTAAACCAGAAAACGAAACCAACAAAAAAGACAGGTAAACAAAAATATAAAGGCAACGAAAAACCATCTTCTAAAAAAGAAGAACATACTACCGAAGAGGTTATTCCTGAACAAAAATTTGAAGAAGAAATTATTGACACGGTTGTTGAAACCAAAAAAGATGCAGAAGTATATCGTCCTGCAATAAAAAAATTATCAGGTCCAAACATTGTAGGTAAAATAGAACTTGCAGCTGAAGTTCCTTTAAAATTAGAGAAAAAGCAAAAACCAGCAGGTTCTTCTTCTGATTATAATGCTGCCGATTCCAGAAAGAAGAAAAAACGTAAGAGAATTAATCTTGTAAAAGCTGGTGATGTAAAAACTGATGCTCCTGTATTACCATCAGTTGGTGGTGGTTCTAAATTAAGAAAAAAAGGCGATAAAAAACGACCACATCGAAATGAAATTGACACAGAAGAAGTAGATCGCAATGTAAAAGATACATTGGCTTCTTTAGCTGGTGGAAAAGGAAAAACTACAACTTCTAAGTATCGTCGTGAAAAGCGTGATGCTGTCAGCCAGAAGATGCAGGATGAAATGGATCGTTTGGAAGAAGAAAAGAATATTCTTAAAATCACTGAATTCGTTTCTGTAAACGAACTTGCTACATTAATGAATGTACCTGCAAATGATGTGATTTTAACCTGTATGAATTTAGGCTTATTTGTTTCTATAAATCAACGTCTGGATGCTGAGTCATTGTCGGCTATTGCCGATGAATTTGGTTTTACCGTTGAATTTATTACATTAGAAGTTCAGGCCGATATGGTTGAGGAAGTTGTTGATAAACCTGAAGACTTAATTCCTCGTCCACCTATTGTTACGGTAATGGGACACGTTGATCATGGAAAAACAAAATTATTGGATTATATCCGAAATACTAATGTTGTTGCAGGTGAGGCCGGTGGTATAACACAGCACATTGGAGCTTATAGTGTAAGACACGAAAGTGGAAGAATTATTACTTTCCTTGATACTCCTGGTCACGAAGCGTTTACCGCGATGCGTGCACGTGGTGCTCAGCTGACTGATGTTACGATTATTGTTATTGCTGCGGATGATGGCGTAAAACCTCAGACTGTTGAAGCAATTAATCATGCTCAGGCCGCAAACGTGCCAATGGTTTTTGCAATTAATAAAATTGATAAGCCTGGTGCTAATCCGGAAAAGATTCGTGAAGAATTATCTAAAATGAATTTGTTGGTTGAAGAATGGGGTGGCAAATACCAGTCTCAGGAAATAGCCGCAAAACCAGGAACTAACGTAGCACTACTTCTTGATAAAGTTATTCTTGAAGCTGATATGTTAGATTTAAAAGCTAACCCAAATCGCGAAGCTGCTGGTGTTGTTATTGAGTCATCGTTGGATAAAGGTCGTGGATATATTTCAAATTTATTAGTGAATGCTGGTACTTTACACGTTGGTGACATTGTTCTTGCAGGTTCATACTATGGCAGAATTAAAGCAATGTTTAATGAACGTAACATGAAGCTTAAAGAAGCAGGTCCATCAATGCCGGTACAGATTCTTGGACTTAATGGTGCTCCTCAGGCTGGTGATAAATTTAACGTATTAAAAACCGAACAGGAAGCCAGAGAAATTGCAAACAAACGTATGCAGATTTTACGTGAACAGGGCTTACGTACTCAAAAACATATTACACTCGAAGAAATTGGTCGTCGTTTAGCTATTGGTAATTTTAAAGAACTTAATGTTATTGTAAAAGGTGACGTTGACGGATCAATAGAAGCATTAAGCGATTCATTAATAAAATTGAGTAACGAAGAAATTCAGGTTAATGTTATACATAAAGCAGTAGGTCAGATTTCAGAATCAGATATTATGTTAGCAGCTGCTTCAAATGCTGTAATTATCGGATTCCAGGTTCGCCCATCTGTAAATGCACGTAAACTTGCCGAAAAAGAAGAAATTCAGATTCGTCTTTACTCTATTATTTATGATGCTATCGAAGAAATTAAACAGGCGATGGAAGGTATGCTTTCACCTGTTATTAAAGAAGAAATTCTTGGATCAGCAGAAATCAGACAAGTTTTCAAAATCGGAAAAGTTGGCACAATTGCAGGATGTATGGTTAACGAAGGAAAAATATACCGTACTGCAAAAATGCGCGTAATCCGTGATGGTATTGTTGTTTATACTGGAGAACTTGGCTCACTTAAACGTTTTAAAGACGATGTTAAAGAAGTTGCTTCAGGATTAGATTGCGGATTAAATATTGATCGCTTTAATGATATTAAAGTTGGCGATATAGTTGAAGCTTTCAAAGAATTTGAAGTAAAGAAGAAATTATAACAAATTACAATAAATATATTAAGTCATGTCGCAAGGCATGACTTTTTTATTTTCCGGCTAGCTTAAACGGTATTTTAATCCCAATGAGATTCCTGGCCAGTGTTGCAACCTTACACTTTTAAATGTTGTTGTAGAAATATAAGAATTGGTAATATTTGTAATATGATTTTGTAATTCTAAATCAATTATTTTGTCTGATGCAAATATATTATAGGAGATACCTGCAAACATGTCAAGTTTTTTATTAACTCTTATATTTAAATCAGCCTGAAGCTTTGTTTTCATGCAGAATTGAATCTCAAAAGCTTTTTTATAACTCATTTGAGTAAGGCTAAAATCATAATTTAAACTAAACTTCTTTTCTGGTTTTCTATAAAACCCGAAACCATATGTTAAGCCCCACATTTCTTTACTTGCTGAAAGCCCCCAGATATTATAAAACTTATGTGTTCCAATTCTGAAAGCAATATTTGGCATTAAAAGTTCATCTGTAAAGACACTTAGATTATAATAACCCTTCTTAACAACAGTCATAAAGCCGATGGAAACACCCGAGGAACTGTCTGCAATATTAATAATTCCAAATTGAAACCCTTTATTTATTTTTACAAAATTCACAGAGCCTATCTGAACTCCTTTAAGTGTATCTAGAATAATGTTACTAAAACAGGAGAATTGAATACCACCGACATTTCCTATGTTGCGGTTGAATACACCCGCCATTTGAACTCCATTAGTATTTCCTCCTGTAATATTTCCAAATCCGGAAATCTGAAATCCTTTAACATCATTTTTTGAAATATTTAACAACGTTCCTAATTCAACACCATTTACTCCGTTTGAATAGCCTGCAATTGCATTAAAAGAAATACGATTTACTATTGCACCACTTATTCTTCTATTAGTTCCAATATACGGAAGGATAGAAAATTGTCCGAATCTTTTTTCGTAGATATTTAAATTTTTAGCGTGTAAAAGCATTTCGTTTTTTACAAATCGTTTTACAATACGATAATCGTTAATATTTAATATAAAAATTGTGGAAGGTAATTTTGGCTGAAGTTTTTCAATGTTATTATTCTCCCTTAAATCTGGTTTTAGCGATACATTTATGGTTAAAGCGAGAGTTGATTTAATAAAGATTACTGTATCGTTAAAATTATTTTTACAGAACCCTAATCCGATTGTTTCGGTTTCAGGGGGAAAAGAGATTTTGTAGTAGCCATTGGAATCGCTTAATGCAGAAAAGTTTTTATTTAAATCATAAATTGTTGCATTCGGAATTTTGTCACCGGTAAGTGAATTTATAATAAAACCATTTATTGTGCACGTTGTAAAATTTCTTAAGTTGTTTTTTTTTAATATTATAATATGGTTTCCTAAACTTTTAAAAAAATAATTATTCCCTAAAAGGCTATTTAAAGATTTTGAAATGGTTTTATTTTTTAAAGTAATTGATATAATTGAATCTAGTGGAATAATATCCGAATTGTATGAAAAAATTATGCCAGTGTTTTTACTAATGTTATTAAGTGTTTTCTCGACAGTTTCATTTTTGATAATAAGGCTAATCTTTTTATCTAATGGATTTGTTTGAGCAAAAATAGTTTCCGACACAAAAAAAAGTATCAATATATAAATGCCAAAAACAATAAAATGTTTAATTACTTTCTCCATCAATCTCGTATGTGGAATTATTTTTTGAAACTTTTAAATTAAATGAAGCAGAGATAATATCAAGTATAGATTCTATGTTTTGATCTTTAAAAGTTGTAGATAAACGAAGTTTATTTAACTCTTTATTTTTTAATACAATATTTACATTATAGCTTTTTTGTAATATTTCAATAACCTCTGATAATTCAGCTTTGTCAAAAAATAATGTTTTTGTATACCAGAAAATATCATTTTCATTTGGAGAGTCTTCTTTATAAGCTTTTTTTGTTGTTAGGTCAAGGATTCCATTGTCCCCGGCAACTAAAGTAACTAAATTTGTGTCGTTTGAGTTTGAAGAAACACAAAACAATAAAACCTTTCCTGTTTTAACAAACACTTCTACTTTATTATTGTTGGTATTTACATTGAACGATGTTCCAACAACTTTTACGTTGGCGTCTTTATAATGAATAATAAATGGTTTTTCTTTGTTTGGTGAAATTTCAAAAAAGGCTTCACCGCTAAGGTTCACTTCACGCAGCTTGCTATCAAATTTCTCCGGGTAAGTTAATTTTGAATGTGAATTTATATTAATTATGCTACCATCAGAAAGTTGTTTTTGGATATTATTGTTAGTTGTTACAATATCAATTTGTTTTAATTCTTTATTTGAAAATAAATAAAATGAAATAATTGCTATAGCAGGGATAATTATTGCTGCTACTTTTAATAAAGTTTTAATAAATGGATTATTACTAGAAATAGCAATGTTTTCTTTGCTTTCAATTCTTGAGGATAATTTCTGCCATGCAGTATCAACGTCAACCTCAATTGGAGCAGGGTTTAATTTTCCGGTTTCACTCCAGAGATTTTTTAAATCATTAAAATAATCTTTGTTTTCAACAGAAGCATTAAGCCACACTTCTATTACTAGTGATTCCTCATTTGTAGTTTCTTTTTTTAAGTAAGAAATAATGAGTTCGTGTGTAATATTTTCTGGTAAACTGTTCATTTTATATAAGACAATTATTGAATCATTTTCCCCTATTAAGATTTTAAAAAATTATAAATAAAATTTATTGAAAGTAGAATTAGCATTGGCAAGTATTCTTTAAGTTCATTACGCATAAATTTTAAAGCACTACCCATTTGATTTTCTACAGTTTTTATCGAAATGTTCAGTTTTTCAGCAACTTCAATATATTTTAAATTTTCAAAACGTATCATTAAAAATATTTTTTTTCTTTCTGGTGGTAATTTATATATTGTTATTCTTATTTTATCATGCAATTCATTTGATTCTAAAATATCTATAAAGTCTTGCGAACTATTTTTGTTTTCAAAAAGAGTGCTTTCTATATGCTTTTGCTCGATGTTTTTATGTTTAATATAATTTAAACAACTATTATGAACTGATCTAAAAAGGTATGATTTTAATGATGTTTGAATTACTATTTTATTTTTATTTTGCCATATTTGGAAAAAGATTTCCTGAACTATTTCCTCACAATTATCAATATCTTTTACGAATTTATTTGCATAGGAGCACAATTGGTTATAATACGATTTGAAAATACTTTCAAAAGCAGTTTTATCGCCATTCTTAATTTTCTCAATCAGAATGTTTTCAGTAATTTGCAAAATCAAAAAAAATATGAATTACAAAGGTATGATTTTTTTAAAATTCTAATTTATAACTAATACTTGGCATAACTAATTTATCAACTTCTTTTTTTATCGAGTTACTCATTTTATCAAAGTAATAACCACTGAATTCTGCATATCCTAACACATTCATGTAGCTAAACGACCATATACTTGCGTGTTTTGCCTTGTTAATTCTATAGCTAAATGAAAACGAAAGTACCTGAGCTGGCTTTTTTCTTTCTGTAAATGCATTAGAAACATCTTCAACTATATATTTTGAATCATAAGTAGCTTCAATATTTAGTGGATTTAACCATTCTCCACCCATTAAACAGAATTTCCCATTAATGCTGAATATATTATTTTTATTCTTTCCGGTTTTCCACTCTTTTCCTCCTAAAACATTAAACACATAATTTCTGTTAAATCGTGAGTTTCGCTTTATGCCATCACCACCAATATATTTGGAGTCGAATATTGAAGCTGTTGCAAGGTAATAATAGCCATGATTTAAGAATCTTTCATATGTTATATCTAAACCAATGTTTTGTCCTTTACCTTTGTTTACCAGTGAGTCGTTAAAATACAAACCGTCTTCCATATTCTGTAATGAGTAATATGAATCGGGAATAACAGGTACGTTAAATAAATATTGAAAATATGGTTCAAATTTTATGTGCGAAAACTCATTTATTTTGAAATCATATGATAGTACAAAATGATGTGCCTTTGAAAAATCAAGTTTATTATTTGGCTCATTAATTCCGTATTGTGTACTTTGTTGTACTAAATAAAAGTTTAGCATTTCCATCTGGCTATGTAAACCATAAGATAAACTTAAAGTATGACGAGCATCTAAATTCCAGCTAATACTTGTTCTTGGCTCAAAAGAATAATGTTTGTTTAATGCAAAAAACTGACTGTGTAAGCCAAAAACAACATTTAGGTTTTGTGTAAAATTATACTTGGATTGTGAATATGCTTGAAATTGATAACTTTTTCCGTTTTCTTTAACTTTTGTTGACAATTCAGTTTCATTGTTATCAATGCTTTGAATATTAAAATTGTACTGTAATTTGTTAATAATAATGCCTGATTTATTTGTAAGTTTAGCATTAAATTTATGGTTAATAAAGCTTGATATTGTTTGCTTTTGCGTTAAATAATTTATTTTATTAGTTGGTAGCATATTCATTGTTTCAGTATAGCTATCCTGATTCATGCCAAGGCTTGTTCCTGTTATTGCAATTGTAGTATTTAAGTATGTTTTCTCTCCGAGAATAATTCTGTTATTAAGTCCTGCAGCTGTCATTAAAAGATCAATATTAAATTGTTGTTTATCCATATCAGATTCCCATTTCATCGAATCTTTTAATGCTTCTCTTGCCTGATAGTCCAAATAGCCAATACCCCATAATGAAAATGTTCCAAAACTTTTGGTTGGGAAATTCATCTTAAAACATAGGTCCTGATATTTTAACTTTCCCATTTCTTTAGGTAAAATGGGTGATAATAGATTTAATGTAGAATACCTGTAATTAAAAATATAAGATGCTTTTTTACCTTTTATAAAAGGACCTTCAGAAGAGATGTCAATTCCGATTAAGCCTATTTGCACGGTGTTTTCCCTTTTATCATTGTTGCCTGTTTTTAATTTTATATCAAAAACACCAGAAGTTGCATTACCATATTCTGCAGGAAATGCACCTGTGTAAAAATCGGAGTTAGCTAACATCTGACTACTTAAAGCTGTTATTGCACCTGCACCTATAGTCTGAATATTTGCAAAATGAGTTGGATTAGAAATTTCAATTCCTTCCATTCGCCACAATAAACCTTTTGGTGCATTTCCTCTGATAACAATTCCATTATTTCCCAAGCTACTGCTCACGCCTGCAAATGACGAAGCTAATCTGGCAGGATCATCAAAGCCACCGGCATATCTGCTGGCTTCTTCTACGCTAAGTTGTCGTGCGCTTACAGAAGCCATTGAATTCATGGTTTCACCTTTATTAGATTTTACAACAACTTCATTTAAATTATTTAGAATTTCACTTAACTCAAAATTTATAACAATTTCTTTACCTGATCCAACAAGTACTTCACTGGCTATAGACGGTTCATAACCGAGATAAACAGATTTAATATTATATCTGCCTATCGGAACATTTTTAATTACAAAGTTTCCATTCTCATTTGTAATTCCACCTAGTAATGGCTCGGTATTTAAGATTACAATTGTAGCGCCAGGTAAAGGTGTTTGAGATTCTTTATCAACAATTCTTCCTTTTATTGTTTGTGTAATGGTTTGTGCAATTAAATTATTAATACATATTATTAAAATAAATGCAATTAATGTTTTTGAAATTGTTTTCATATTCTCTGTATTACCCATTTATATTTTGCTTTTCATATAAATGACAATCGAGAATTATTTTACCCCTATTCCTATATAAATTATTTTATAAAACACTATGAAATTGTTGTCCCATGCTCTTTCAGATTTGTAATCCTGCCTTAAACATTATTTATTTCTGTAGAGACATATTATTAATATAAAAAAACAGTCATGCCGAAAGACATGACTGCATAATAATATAGTTAAGTTTATTTTTTTGAAACCGCCTTTTTAGTTTTAGACTTCGTTGCAGACTTTGGTTTAGCTTCAGCTTTTACTTTTGTTTTTACTTTTACTTTTTTTGAAACAGCAGCTTTTTTAACTGTTTTCTTTTTTGCAATTCTTTTTGGGTCCTGAACCATCTCTGGCATTAACAGTTCTGTTCCAGGTCTTATAATTGTAGAAGGTTTAAATATTGAAACAACTTTCTTTCTTTCAACAAATGGAGAAACAACTGCTGGTTCAGATATTTTGTTTAAGCGAATTTCGAAATCACTTAAAATATTCATGTAATTAATAAAGGCTTCGTAAGGTGTATCGTAAGGATTAAAATATTTATGTACGTCACCATCGCTAAACCACTTTGTACACTGGTAATAAAAATGGTCACTTGTTTGCAGGTATCGCCAATCACGAAGAAGATCCGGATCATCTACAAGCCTCATTCTGTCTGCAAGATTATAAAGATTGTCGAAAGCATCATCTTGTAGTTCATTACCTAGCCATGCAGTTAAATCTCTTTCTTCATCAGCCCAAGAGATAGGGTATGGAACGTGAATTGCTGAAACAGGGTCAAAATGATCTGCAACTTCAGAAGGGGTCATAAATTCAAAGTTTGAATTTGAGAAAACCTGCTTTGGCAAATGTCTCATAAATTCAAAAATTCCTGTCTCTGCCCATTGATGTTCGCCAAAAGTCTCGTAATCCATAAACAGATTAACCATTTCCTGTTTAGGGTCTATTTCATTAAGCCATTTAACATATTTCTCTGTTGTAAGGGGCCATTCACTCCAGCCTTTATTTGAAAAGCGGAATGCAATATCATCACTCATTCTGAAATTCTTTAAAAGAACTTTTAGTTTTGGATTAATGGCATTACAATATAAAAAGTTAGGTGATTTCCAACCTAAAACATGTTTTGCACCTTCTGTTAAAATTGCCTTGAAACCCATTTCGGCAGCCATTTCGCCAATTCCATCGCTGTATATAAGCTCGGTGTTACGAAATGAAGTTGGTTTTACTCCAAACAGTCTTTCTATTTTTTTACTGTGTAATGTTACCTGACTTACAAATTCTTCTTTGTTACGAAGAGCAGAAAGGCTATGTGAATATGTTTCTCCAAGTATTTCAACACAACCTGTAGAAACGAGTCTTTTAAAACTTTCAATAACTTCAGGACAGTACATTTCGAATTGGTCAAGAGCTGTTCCGGAAATGGAATAACTAATACGAAATCTGTTTCCGTATTCCTGAATCAGATCATACATAAGTTGATTTGTTGGCAAATAACATTTATCTGCCACTTTTCGCATAATGGTACGGTTTGCAAAGTCATCGTAGTAATGGTGATCGTTACCAATATCGAAAAAGCGATACCGGCGAAGTCTGAAAGGTTGGTGTACCTGAAAATAAAAACAAATGGTTCTCATTATAATTAGTTTAGAGTTCCTGCAACTGATTCATATACTTTTTTTACATTTCTGGCCGAGTTATCCCACTTTAAATTATCAACTTCTTCACGACCATGATTACGGAACATTTTTGAAAGTCCCTGATATTTTAACAAACCGTAAATAGCATCAGATAATGCATCAACATCCCAAAAATCAACTTTTACAGCATATTTTAAAACTTCTGCAACTCCGGATTGTTTAGAAATAATTACTGGTACACTTGATCTCATTGCTTCAAGTGGAGAAATTCCAAACGGCTCCGAAACTGATGGCATTACATAAACATCACTTATTGAAAATAATCTGTCAACATCTTCGCCTTTTAAGAAACCTGCAAACTGAAAACGGTTACTTATTCCGAGTTGACCAACACGGCGTATCATTCTGTAAAGCATATCTCCACTTCCTGCCATAACAAATCGTACGTTACTGTCTTTTTGAAGTACCATATTTGCTGCTTCAACAAAATAATCAGGTCCTTTTTGATATGTTATACGACCAAGGAAAGTAACTAATTTCTCTGGAAATCCTTTATTCTGAGTTATGTCATTACTCCCTAAATTTTCAACAGCATTATGTACTGTTACCACTTTATCAGGGTTTATTCCATAGCGTTCTATAACAATATTTCTTGTAAGGTGGCTTACAGTAATAACCCTGTCAGCAATTTCCATCCCCTTTTTTTCAATATCAAAAACATATTGATTCACATTTTCACCGCTTCTGTCGAATTCAGTTGCGTGAACATGAATAACCAATGGTTTACCGGAAGCTTTTTTAGCTGCAATTCCTGCGGGATAAGTTAACCAATCGTGTGCATGTATAACATCGTGCTGATTTTCTTTGGCTAAAACAGAAGCAACTAAAGCATATCTGCTAACTTCTTCGTATAAATCCTGTCCGTATTTACCGGAAAATTTATATTTTGCTCTGAAAATATTTTCACTGGAAGTAATGTTTTCAAGTTTGCTTTCCTGAATCATTCGTTTGAAATCCTGAGGAGTGACATATGGAATTAAGTTAGACCCAATTTCATAGTATTTAATATTTTTCCAGTATTCGTCATAGGAAAAATTTCTTTCATTAATTTCGACTTCACCTGCATCAAGAAGAAATGCTGAGCGATTATCTTCATCACCAAATAATCTTGGAACAACAAAAACAACATCAAGTCCGTGTTTGGCAAGCCCCTTAACGAGCCCGTAACAAGCTGTTCCAAGTCCGCCTGTAATATGCGGAGGAAACTCCCAACCAAACATTAACACTTTCATTTTCTTATTCCTCTTTAAACTGATCAATCATCATTTTTATTCTTAATAATTCTGCAACACTCCATGCTTGCGAAACTGTTCCATTTGGATGATGAGGTGGGTCGCCATCATAAATTTCGCTTATAGAGCCAATGCCATGAATTACCATATCTTCTTCAAATCCTTTATATATTTTTTCTATAAATCCAACTCCTGCGCTTCCGTGAATACGTAAATATCCCTCGGCAAAATGTCCTAACAACCAGGGCCAGACTGTTCCCTGATGGTAAGAACTGTCGCGGTGGTTCTGGTCTCCCTGATAAATTCCAACATAATTAGAATCTTTTGGAGAAAGTGTGCGTAATCCTTTTGGTGTTAACAATTCTTTCTTAACAATATCCAAAATAGATTTTTTAATTTCTTCGTCTTCAATAATACAATATGGTAAAGATGTTGCAAAAACCTGATTAGGTCTCATACTCCAGTCTTTATTATCATATTCGCAACAATCTGCCAGATAACCTTTGGATGAATCCCAGAATGTTTCTAAAAATGACTTTTGAATAAGCTCAGGTATTCCAATCCATTCAAGAACAAATTTTCTGTCTTGTGCTATTTTTGCTGCAGTTAAGCTAAACATTATAGCATTATACCATAATGCATTAATTTCAACTGCAAAGCCACGGCGTGGAGTAACTGGTTTTCCACCAACAACGGCATCCATCCATGTTAATGCAGATCCTGGCGCACCTTGCCACAAAAGACCATTTTCATGCATTTTAATATTAAAATCTGTTCCATTGCGGAACTCACAAAGTATCTTTTTAATTTTCTTGCCATATTCTTTCCAAACATGTTTATGGCAGCGGGAAAACTCGCAAAATTGTTGTAACGACCAAAAGAACCAAAGTGGAGCATCCACAGAATTAAAACAAGGATTATCTGCAGAGCCGGCATTTGGAAAAAATCCACCTTTTAACTCTGTCAGCATAGTGTCAATTACTGCTTTGCAGGTTTTTAAATCCCCTTGAGAAAGCGTAAGTCCAGGAAGAGAAATAAATGTATCTCTGCCCCAACGACCAAACCATGGAAAGCCGGCAATAACTTCAGTTCGCTTATTTCTATTTACTATAAATTGTTGAGCAGAATTAATAAGACAATTTTCAAAATTATCACGAGGAATTCTACCTGAAAGTTCTTTATTAAATTGTCTGTTTAGTGTTTGAGTTACAGCTGGACTTGTTCCTGCAGAAAAAACAATTGTTTCTCCTTTTTTTATAGGAACTTCGAAATAACCTGGAACATATAAATCTTCGTGAAAATCATAACCTCTGTTTTGTTCTTCAAGGTATTCTATATTATAATACCAGTGTGGAACAGGAACGTATTCAGGTTTTTTCGAAAATTGTAAGTGAAGTGAAGGATAGCCGGTATACATTTTTACTTTTACTCCATTCGGAACAGAAGTAAATTTTGTGTTAACATCAAGATTTGCCTTACTTAATGAATGTATATTCCTATATGCTAAAAAAGGTTTAAACATTAATTTTGTAGGAGAATGGGCATCAATCAAAGTATATCTGATTAGCATTCTTTCTTCATTTGTAACTAATAACATTTCCTTTTTAAGCACTACACCCCCAATTCGGTAAATAGTATTCATTACCGGATCAGTATCGAAATCGCGAATGTATTTATGTCCTTTAGGTTCGTATACACCGGGATATTTATGAATACCAAGATTAAAAGAAGCTCCATGTTGAATTACAGTTTCATCAAGTGATGAAAGTAAAACATGTGTTCCACCATCAATATGCTCTAGTGGACAGGCAAGCAATGCATGGTATTTTCTTGTGTTGCAGCCAACAATTGTAGTGAATGCGTATGAGCCAGCGCGATTTGATCTGAGAACTTCGCGTTTTAGCGAATATTCCAGATTTATTAGTTGTGTCTTATCAAATTTAATGTACCCCATAACTGCGTACCAATAAAATCGAGAAATAGTGTTTGTTAGTTTTTAAAAATCTTATAAACAATGTTGTTTTTAAAATTTTACAAAAATACGAAAAAATGTCCGTTTGTCAAGGTTAACAAATCATTAATCTTCAAAAAACAGCATTTTATTTACATTCAAAAAAATCTTTTTCTTGTTGAAAATTTAAAAATGCAAGCTTATTGCTTAATATACAGACTTTTGTGAAATAGGCAGATTTGAAGTTTTTATAATCATCAGTTTCTTTAAAAAACGGTTTATGTTGCATAGCACGTTTTAAATCTTCAATTTCTTTAATTAATTCAATGGTTTCGGTACTAAAGTAGGATTTGGAAAATATTTCCCAAATGTATTCTATTGCTTTTGATGATGGGTGAATCATATCATCTGCATAAAACCTGTAATCACGGAGTTCATCCATTAAAATTTCATACGCAGGAAAATAAAAAATATTTTCATTATTAATCTGAATGCTTTGTAATGCCGTAAAAAGTAATGATTTACTTACTGTATTTGCATGGTGTCCATCTTTTAGATGCCTGACCGGACTAACTGTAAATATTATCTTAATATTAGAGTTAATTCTTTTTAAAATATTAACTATTGAGTTTAAAGAATTAATAGTTTCTTCAATGCTTAAAAGCCTTCTTTTGAAATTAACTGCAGGTGTTTTATGACAATTCGAGACTATAATATTTTTTTCTGTAAACTCATATATCCATGAGGTTCCCAAAGTAATAATAACATAATCAGCTGTTTTTAAAAATTCATGAGAAAAAATAATATTGTCATTAATTGTTTTTAGAGTACAATTTAAATCAATATCACTAAACTTGCTATGGTGGTAAAAACTTTTCCATAAACCGTTTTCAAAAAAGAGATCTTCTTTTGTAAATAATCTTTTTTTCTCAAGAATATCAAAACTATTTTGAATTGAAACTGGGTTATAAATTACACCAAAAGGATTGCAGTTAATGTTGAATTTTGCCAGACTTAATTTATCTCCAATGTTTTCTGCAAAGCATGATCCTATTAATAGTATTTTATTTTTATGACTTATTTTTTCTACCAAAGGAGAAATTTCAACATGAGTTTGAAGTTTCATAAATTTTATTTTTTGTAAAAATAGGAAAATATGACTTTTAAATGAATATAAATTGTAAAGAGCAATTTGTTGGTTACTGAAAAAATTCTACTTTTGCTATACTAAACAAATAAAAATGAATGCAATTCTGATAATAGTGTTTATGGTTTTTTCTGTTTCAATTTTTGCTCAGGAATATAATCACAAACAAATGGATACAAAATCAAAAAGCGAAATTTTAATAGGATTATGTAATACAAAAGCATTTGCTGAGGCTCCTTTTTCTGAATGGTTTAATCGAGAAGCTGAAGATTATAAACCTGATTTGGATATTGTAAAGCAATTGAAACAATTTGCAGGGAAATATCAGGTTACTGTTGTCATGGCTACATGGTGTAGCGATAGTCGTCGCGAGGTTCCAAGGTTTTTTAAAGTTATGAATATGGTTGGATATTCACCAAATACAATTAAGATAATTAGCGTTGATTCTGATAAAATTGCAGGTGAATTAGATATTTCAGGACTTAAATTAGAAAAAGTGCCAACATTTGTAATAACAATTTCTGGTAAGGAAATAGGAAGAATTGTTGAAACACCCGAAAAAACAATTGAAACTGATTTATATAACATTTTAAAAAACAATAAATAAATTTTATGGAAGAGCAAGTAAAAAAATCAAATGCAGGTAAAATTCTTGGAATTATTTCATTTGTTATTGCAATAATTGCGCTTTTAGTTTCAGTTATTCCAATATTAGGAACTATTGGAATTTTTGTTGGGATACCTGCAATAATTTTATCTATAATTGCATTAATTATAGCAATCAAAGGAAAAGGGAAAAAAGGATTAATAATTACAGCATTAATTTTGTCATTTGTTGCAAATAGTGTTTCGGGATGGCAATTGTACTATGAAATGAATTCTATTTCAGAAATTGAAAACTCAATTAACTCGTTGGAAGAACTTAATAACATTGATACAAAATCATTAGAAGATGAGTTAAATGATGCAATGAACGAGTCACTTGACAGTATGGGTGGCGATGTTGATAAAATGCAACAGGGTCTTGACAGCGTGTCGGGAAAGTAGAATTTTTATCCAGAAAACAAAATCAGATTTTATACTTTAATTAATGTTATGAATAAGTATATTTTTTTAATTGTTATTGCTTTTACGTTTTCTTCGTGTGGTGGTAGAAAAGGTGTTGAGAAAATTGATGCAACTTACTCAAACGGCAAGCCAGCAAAAATAAGTTTTGTTGATACATCAAATGGGAAATCAGACACTTTAAGTAAGCTTGAGTATTATTCAAATGGCAATAAGAAATTTGAAGGTAGCTTAAAAGATAATGTGCGTGATGGTAAATGGACATATTGGTTCGAAAATGGAAAAGTATGGAGTGAAGGAACATTCAGAAATGGAAAAAGTGATGGAGTTTTTAATGTGTATAACGAAGATGGAACTAAGTATATGCAATCATGTTATAAAAATGGAATACCTGATGGTTGCTGGACTTTTTTCGATAAAAATAAGAAAAAGAAGGAAGTTTATTTTAAAGACGATAAGATTATTAAGCAAATAGATTTTTAATGTTGTGTTTTACATGTTAAAGAAATACTTTTTTATTCTTACAAATTTCTACTTTTGTTCTATAAATAAAAAAAATGTCAGTTATATCTAAAACAAAAATATTTGAAGTTGAGACAGAATTTCTTGTGAGATTTAGTGAGGTTGATTCTATGCGTGTAGTCTGGCATGGTAACTATTTAAAATATCTTGAAGACGGACGTGAAGCTTTTGGAAGAAAATATGGTTTAGGTTACATGGATTTTTTTGACAATGGTATGGTTACTCCATTGGTTTCTGTAGAATGCAAATTTAAACGTCCGCTTTTTTATGGTGATACAGGAATAATTTCTACAAGATATATTGATACCGATGCTGCAAAATTAGTTTTTGAGTACACAATTTATAACAAAAATACAAGAGAAGTTCTTTCTACTGCAAGAACTATTCAGGTTTTTTTAAATACCGACAGAGAATTACTTTTAACATTTCCCGAATTTTTTATTAACTGGAAAAAGAAAGTGGGATTGATTTCTAACAATATATAATGAAAGAGGCTTACTTCATTGCAGATAATATAATTTCTTCGTTAGGTTTTAATACTCTCGAAAACCTTACTGCAATTGAAAAACAAATTTCAGGAATTTTATTTATTGAAAAGAGTGATTTATCTTCCCAGCCATTTTATGCATCAGCCATAGATACAGAAAGATTAAATAATGAATTTAAGAAAATCTCAGATGGTGTTAGTTATACTAGATTTGAGAAATTGTGCATATTGTCAGTAACAGATGCATTAAAGAATACTGAAATTGATGTAAAATCAGATGATACACTTTTTATACTTTCTACAACAAAAGGTAATGTTGATTTATTAGATGGAAGTTGTTGCCCAGAGATTCCACGTAACAGATCATTCTTGTGGAATGCTGCACATCAGATTCAGAACTATTTTAAGTTTAAAAATACTCCAATTGTAGTTTCAAATGCATGTATATCCGGAGTTGTTGCAATTATAACTGCTGCCAGATTAATTGAGCAGGGGAAATATAAAAATATTATAGTTTGTGGTGCAGATATTTTAACCAACTTTGTTATTTCAGGCTTTCAGTCATTTCTTGCTTTAAGTGCATTGCCATGTAAACCATTTGATTTAAATCGTACAGGGTTAAGTTTGGGCGAGGGATGCGGAACTGTTATAATGTCAGATAAGCTATATAACAACGAGAATAATATTGTTTATTGCGGAGGCTCAGTTAGCAATGATGCAAATCATATTTCAGGTCCATCACGCACAGGCGAAGGTCTTTATATTGCAATGAAAAAAGCGATAGAACAATCAAAAAGTAAACTTAAAACGGAACCCGGATTTATTTCTGTTCATGGAACCGCAACACCGTTCAATGATGAAATGGAAGCTATAGCTTTTAACAGAATGCAGTTTTCTGAAATACCACTAGTCGGATTGAAAGGATATTTTGGACACACACTTGGTGCTGCTGGTATTATTGAATCAATAGCTGCAATACATTCAATTAAAACAGGAAAACTTCATGCAACAATTGGTTTTGAAAGCTCAGGAGTTACTGTTCCAGTAAATGTAAATTCAAAAACAACAGAAAAACAAATAGATTCCTGTTTAAAAGTAGCGTCGGGTTTTGGTGGGTGTAATGCAGCAGCAGTATTTTCAAGAAAATGAATGAGAAACTAGTCATATCAAAATTTTGTAAAATAATTAACAATAAAATATTTGTTAATGGTGAAATTGTTTTTAAATCAGAAAGCAGTTTAACTTTTTCTGAATTTATAAAAGAAGCATATAAAAGTAAAGAAATGGTTTATCCTAAATTTTTTAAAATGGATAACCTTTCAAAACTTGGAATAATTGCAACAGAGTTTTTAGCCGATGAATTAAAATCAGAAAATGTAAGTGGTGAAGAAATAGGTATAATAATAATGAATTCTGCTTCTTCACTTGATACTGATAAGAACTTTCAGAATACAATAATTGATAAGACAAATTATTTTCCAAGCCCTGCAGTATTTGTATATACATTACCAAATATTGTTATTGGAGAAATCTGCATTAAACACAAAATATTCGGGGAAACTGCTTTTTTTATTTCTCAGGAGTTTGATTCAGATTTTATCTATTCAATGATAAGCGATTTATTAATAAATCAGGGAATTAAGATTGTGTTAACCGGTTGGGTTGAGTTTCTCGATAATGAGTATAACGCTTCAGTATGTGTGGTAAAAAACATTGATAATTCAGCTGAGAATATAAACGGAATTATTAATTTTACAGTTGAGAATTTTAAAAAGACTATTTTAGATTAAGTAATATAAAGTATTATGGACGAATTAATTGAAAAACTTAAGGTAGAAATAATTGAAGCATTAAATCTTGAAGAAATAACACCTTCTGATATTGATGCAAATGCTCCTTTATTTATTGATGGTTTGGGGTTAGACTCAATCGATGCTTTAGAACTTATTGTGTTAATTGAAAAGAAATACGGTTATAAAATTCAAACCGCTGAAGAAGGAAAAACAGTTCTATATTCTGTAAAAACAATGGCAGAATTTATAACAAATCGCCAAAAATCATAAGTGGTAACCAGAATATTTATTACCGGAACAGGAGTAATTTCTTCTATTGGTAACAACGAGAAGGAAGTTTTCGACTGTGTTAAAACAGGTCGTTCAGGGATAGGCATTTCAAAATCTTTGCAATCTGTTTATCGCAATGAAATTCCGGTTGGTGAGGTAATTCTTAATAATAAAGAACTTTCTGATTTGGCTGGCATTGATAACAAATTGCCTAATTCGCGAACTGCATTGTTGGGTGTAATTGCAGCAAAAGAAGCTGTTGTTAATGCAGGCATTTCAAATATAAATGAATTTAAAACAGGACTTATTTCTTCAACATCAGTTGGTGGAATGGATAGAAGTGAGGTTTTTTATAAAGAATTCTATAAGGATAAAACAAAGGGGAGGCTTAAAGATATCGCTGCTCATGATTGTGGAGAAAGTACTCAAAAAATTGCAAGTGTACTTAAGTTAAATGGTTATTATACAACAATAAGCACAGCCTGCTCATCTGCTGCAAATGCTATTATGCTTGGTGCAAGGTTAATCCGCAATGGTTATGCAGACAGAATAATTGCTGGGGGTACAGATGCATTAAGTCTTTTTACAATTAACGGATTTAATTCATTATTAATTCTGGATCGAAGTTTTTGTCGTCCTTTTGATGAAACAAGAAGTGGTTTGAATATAGGAGAGGGAGCAGGATATGTTGTTTTAGAATCTGAAGACTGCCTTAAAAAGACAGGGAAAAAAGCAATGGCAGAACTAACCGGATATGGCAATGCATGTGATGCTTTCCACCAGACAGCCTCATCACCCGAAGGCGATGGCGCATATCTTGCAATTACAAAAGCTTTTTCATCAGGTGTGATTAAGCCCGAGATGATTGATTATATTAACGTGCACGGAACAGGAACTCCAAATAATGACTTGTCTGAAGGAATGGCATTACAAAAAGTTTTTAATAACAAGGTTCCGCATTTTAGTTCTACTAAATCCGCTACTGGTCATACGCTTGGTGCTTCTGGAGGAATTGAAGCTGTATTAAGTATAATGGCAATTAAAAATAAAATTATTTTTCCTTCTTTGAACTTTAAAGAGCAAATGAAGGAATTAACAATATGTCCTGTAAAGCAAATAATAGAAAATGCTCAGGTAAACCACGTACTGTCAAATTCATTTGGTTTTGGTGGTAACAATACTTCATTAATTTTTTCGGCAGTATAATATGGCAGTATATATTAAAGGCATAAACAGTATCTCTCCTGTCGGAAGTTTCGATAACATCGGGAATTTACCCGAAATTAAACTTACAGAGAACGGTAATAAGTATTATTCATGTATTGAGCCGACTGCATATAAAGAAATAATTAATCCTGTTCTTATTCGCCGTATGAGTCGTGCAATGAAAATAGGAATTGCCTCTGCATTATTTTGTTTAAAAGATGCAAAAGTTGAAATGCCTGATGCCATTATTACAGGAACAGGGTTAGGTTGTGTTGAGGATAGCGATAAATTTTTAGTTTCGTTGATTGAAAACGAAGAGAAAATGCTAAACCCAACTCCGTTTATACAATCAACTCATAACACTATTAGCTCACAAATTGCATTAATGCTTAAATGTCACGGATATAATAGTACCTATGCCGGACGTGGAGCTTGTTTTGAGACAGGAATATTAGATGCATTAATGTTAATTTCTGATAAAGAAGCTTCAACTGTTTTGGTAGGAGCATACGATGAATTGATTTTAAATCAGATTCAAATATTGTATAGGTTAGGTTTATTCAGAGATCATAACAAACCAAATAATATTTCAGGAAATATTCCCGGTGAAGGAGCTGCTTTTTTTGCATTATCAGATAAACCATCAGAAAACGATTATGCAAAATTAGTAGGAATGTCAATATTTAGCAGTGATAGTTCTTTAAAGGAAAATGTTTCTGAGTTTCTTAAAAAACAATCTATAGAATCCGACAAAATCAATTCTATATTGTTAGGAAATCTTAATCAAAATTACGAAGAAGAATATAAAGGAATATCCGACTTGTTTCCTTTGTCGAATATTTTATGGTTTAAACATTTGTGTGGAGAGTATATGACTTCTTCAGCTTTTGCTTTGTGGCTGGCAGCTAATGTAATAAAAACGCAGAAATTATCTGAAAATATTATTCTTAAGAAATCAAATTCTTTATCTCCCGAAAATATTTTAATAATTAATAATATTCCGGGAAATCAGGTGAGTGTGTTTTTATTGACAAAATAAACAGACAAACTAAATATAGCCTTAAAACAAGTTCATGATTTTATGATTAATTTTCCTAAATATAATATTCTGTTCTTTGTTTTAGCTGTTCCATTAGTTATTTCATCCTTTTTTATTTCATACTGGTGGCTTTGGATATTATTGTTTTTTATACTTTATACAATCGGACTTACTTTAGGTTCTATTAATGTACGATCTAATTTTTACATGAAAGTAATTTGCGAAGGTGATGAGAAATCAAATGCAATTGCATTAACTTTTGACGATGGTCCAAATGCTAACAATACACCAAAGGTTTTAGAGATACTTAAAAAACATAACATAAAAGCCTGCTTTTTTTGTATAGGAAAAAATATAGATGCAAATAATGAATTACTTGCTAAAATTCATAGCGATGGTCATATAATTGGAAATCACACACATTCACACTCATATGTATTTGATTTGTTTTCAACGAAAAAAATGAAAGCAGATTTGCAGGCTGCTAGTAATTCAATTTATAATGTAATAGAAAAGAGAACAAAACTTTTCAGACCCCCGTATGGAGTTACAAATCCAAATTTAGCCAGAGCTGTCAGAAATTTCGGCTTAATTTCTGTAGGGTGGTCATTACGTTCTTTAGATACTACGGCAAATGGTAATACAGATAAGATATTAAAAAGATTGGAAAATGTAAAAGCCGGAGATATCGTTCTTTTCCATGATAATATTTCAGAAATACCGGAAATATTAGAAAAATTTATAGAACTTGTGAAATCTAAAAATATTAATTTTATAGGATTAGATGATTTGTTAAAATGTAACGCATATGATTAGTAGAAATATATTCTTAGCCATTCTCACTTTTCTTTATATAAATGGTTTTTCGCAAACCGGTTTTGTTGCAATGAAAAATCCTGAAGCCTTTAAAGCAAAGCTTAAAGAGGTTTCTAAAATCACCAATTCAATTGAAAGTGATTTTACACAGTCAAAAAATTTAAGCATTTTAGCAAAACCAATTTCATCAAAAGGAAAATTCTGTTACAAGAAAGAAAATAAAGTTCGTTGGGAATATACTGAACCATATACTTATTTGATAGTAATACAAGGAACAAAAATCTTTATAAAAGACAAAAGCAATCAAAAGCAATACGATACACAGTCAAATAAAATGTTTCAGGAATTAAATAATTTTTTGGTTGGATGCATTAATGGTGATATTTTAAATAAAACCAGTGATTTTAAAATTGAATTTAAAGAGAGCGATAATCAGTATTATGTAATCTTAGTGCCTGTTGCAACAAAGATGAAACAGATGATAAATGAGATTCATATTTATTTCGACAGAAAGGATTATTCTGTAACAAAATTAAAAATGGTTGAGCAGGGGGGGGATAATACTATAATTGATTTCTTTAATAAAAAACTGAACGGAAATATTTCTGATGAGAAATTTAATTTTAATTAGTCTCGTTGTTATTTTATTAAACAGCTGTACGCTTTTATTGTTCGATTCACACAAAAAGCTGCAGAAAGCAAATCTTACTGTCAAAAATCTAAATTCATATTTTAATAATTCAGATAGTTCATATTTGTATCAAACCGAGATACGATTTATGAAAAATTATTACAGTGGATTAATGGTTATTAAACCCCAAAGTGATAGTATTACACGCGCAGTATTTGTTACAGAAATGGGTGTTAAAATTTTTGATTTTGAAGTTAGAAATCCTTTACTTTTTAAAAAGTTTTACAAAGTAAATTACATAATTGATCCCATGTCAAAGAAAGTGATAACAAATGCTCTGGCAAACGACATTGGGTTTTTATGCCAGAATGGAACTGTTAAATATGTAGATGCCTTTAGCGATAGCGATCGGGCGGTTTTTAGAATACGCAATAAATGTAAAAGGTATTTTTATCTGTATAACTCAAATGAGCAAAAATATTGTGAATTAAAAGTCAACTCAATATTGTTTAAAAAAGCTCAGGTAAATTTTTACGGAATAAATAATACTGCTCCTGATTCAATTAAAATTCAGCATTTCGGAGTTAATTTAAACTATGTTTTCAGAAAAATTAAACAATAATATGCTTACCGGAAAATTATTCAATATTTTAAAAGTAGTTAAAGCAGAAGAAGGCGAATACTGCATTAGTTTTAATTGTAATCCCGACCATAAAATATTTGAGGGACATTTTCCTGGTGAACCTATTTTACCTGGGGTATGTATGGTACAATTTGTTAGAGAAAGCCTGGAAAATGTTTTTAATAAAAAGATGAAATTGCAATCTTCAAAAACGGTTAAATTTGTACATATTATTGATCCTCGAAAACAAAAGGAACTGGTTCTTGAGATAAAAGCAAATTATACAGAAAGTGGTTTAATAGAAGCAAAAGCTGCAATTAAAAACGAAAATACTCAATTTTTTCAAATGCGGGGAAGTTGGACTGAATATTAAAACAAAATGCAGAAAGTTAATGTATTTTGGTTTCGCAGAGATTTACGTTTAAATGATAATCATGGTTTGTATCAGGCATTGAAAGATAACAATGCTGTATTACCTGTTTTTATTTTCGACAAAAAGATTCTTTCTAAGCTTTCAGAAAAAAAAGATAAAAGGATTACGTTTATATATCATACTTTAGAAAAGTTATGTAAGGATTTAATAGAACAGGGCTCTTCTCTTTATATAGCAATTGATGAACCATTACAGGTATTTGAAAAAATTTGCAAAGAATACACTGTTAATGCAATATACGCTAATAATGATTATGAACCTTATTCAATTGAAAGAGATCAGGAGATTTCTGAATTTTTAAAAGCAAAAAATATTTTATTTCATACTTTAAAAGATCAGGTTATTTTTGAGAAATCGGAAGTAATGAAATCAGATAATAGCCCATACACTATATTTACACCCTACTCTAAAATATGGAAACAAAAACTTATAAAAGAAAATGTAAAAGCCTTCCCATCTGAGAAATTGTTAAACAAGTTTATTAAAATAAAAGCATTTAAGTTTCCATCAATAAAAGAAGTTGGATTTGAGAAGGTAATTATAGATTTTCCTTCAATAAAAATTGATGAAACAATTATTATTAATTATCATAAAACCAGAAATATTCCATCTGTAAACGGTACAAGTATGCAAAGTGTTCATTTACGGTTTGGGACAGTTAGTATTAGAGAACTTGTTATGAGAGCTTTAAAATTAAACGAGCAATGGCTAAATGAGTTAATCTGGAGAGAGTTTTTTATGATGATACTTTATCATTATCCTTATGTTGTAACAAAGTGCTTTAAGAAAAAATACGAGAATATTTTATGGCGAAATAACGAAAAAGAATTCGAATCCTGGTGTAAGGGTGAAACTGGTTATCCTATTGTTGATGCTGGTATGAGGGAGCTTAACGAAACAGGTTTTATGCATAACAGAGTAAGAATGATTGTTGCAAGTTTTTTAACAAAGCATTTATTAATTGATTGGCGTTGGGGAGAGGCATATTTTGCAGAAAAATCACTTGATTTTGAATTGTCATCTAATAATGGAAATTGGCAGTGGGCTGCAGGGTGTGGTTGCGATGCTGCACCTTATTTTAGAGTGTTTAATCCTACTGAACAAATGCGAAAATATGATAGTGAAATGCTTTATATTAAAAAATGGATCAAGAATTATAAACCAGATTACATAACAAAGATTGTCGAACATGATTTTGCAAGAAAAAGAGTTTTAGAAGTTTTCCGAAATGCGTTAACAAATTAAAATAAAAAGACCTCAGAATATTTACATTCTGAGGTCTTTTATTATTTGTTAAAAATATTATTTTTTAACTTTAGGTTCTTCGGGCAAGTTTAATGACATTATTTCCTGCATTGTTCTTTTCATGCTATCAGTTGAACCATCTAAGAAAATGGTATTTCCTTTACCTTGTTCTGCAAAATGTTTTATTGCTTCAGTCCACATCGAGAACAATAAGAAAGAAGAATCAAGACTAGCATCATGCATTTCTTTTGCAGCCATTGCCATACCAGATGCAACTTCTTTTCTGAATAAAGCTACTCCTTGTCCACGTAACTGTGCAGCCTCTCTTTCTGCAGATGCTGAAATTTTAATAGCATTACCTTCGGCTTCGGCAGCTTTTGTTTTTGTTATTAATAATGCTTGACCTTCGTTTTCTGCAGCAGCTTTTAAATTTGATGAAGCAACTACTTTTGCCATTGATTTCATGATTTCATCATCAAAGGTAATGTCGTTAAGTTGTAGGTCAATAAGATGATAACCCCAGCCTGCTAAAGTAACATCAATATGTTGCTTTACTTCCATAACAATCTCATTTCTTAATGATAATACCTCTGCTTGTTTTTTTGTAGCAACAAATCCACGAATGGTACCTTCAATTGTTCTGATTAATGCCTGCATGAAATTTCTTTCATCAACAAACTTGAATGCAACATTCTTTATTATTTCTTCATCATTACTGATAACAGCGTATACTAACATGGCTTTAAAATATACGTTTGCCTGATCTTGTGTGGTAGCCTGAAATTCCATTTCTAATGAACGATTCTGAATTGAAACTTTTTTATAAATAGCTTCAATAAAAGGAATTTTCATACTTAATCCAGGTGTGAGTATTCTTCTGTATTTTCCAAATACTGTAATAACAGCTATTGATCCTTGCTTTACAGTAACAAAAAATGAGAAAAATATTAATACACCTAATGCGATTAATACATAAATTACAATCTGACTAATGTTTTCCATAGTATTTGTTTTAGGTTAATATTCTATTCTTCGATAATAATAATTTTTTCAATCGAGTCATCAGCTTCAATTGCATCAATAACCTCAACTCCTTTAACAACTTTACCAAAACATGTATGGTTACGATCTAAATGTGCTGTATTTTCTCTACTGTGGCATACAAAAAATTGAGAACCACCTGTATCTCTACCTGCATGAGCCATCGATAAAACTCCGCGATCGTGATATTGGTTATCACCGTTTAATTCGCATTTAATTTTATAACCCGGTCCACCAACACCTGTACCTTGTGGACAACCACCTTGAATTACAAAATTTGGAATAACTCTATGAAAAGTTAAGCCGTTATAAAATCCCTTTTTAGCTAAATCGCAAAAGTTTTTTACTGTATTTGGAGCATCTTTTTCATAAAACTCAACGTACATTACCCCTTTTTCTGTATGTATTTCTGCTTTTTTCATAAAAATTTATTAATTTATATTGTTGTAAATTTATAAAAAAATTGATTTGATTTTTAAAATGATAAAAATTTTTAATTTCTGAACCTGTTAGGTCTTTCACCTCTGTTATTATTAATCCCACTAAATCTATTGGGTTTTTGTTTATTTGGATTAGTAGTTTGGTTTTTTGAATTTGGGTTTTGTGCTTTGGTACTTGGTCTTTGTTGATTTGCATTTCTCACAAATGGTTGTTTTGGAGCTTTTACCGGATTATTATCAATTAATGGGAAAGGATGATCATTAATTACAGGAATCTTTTTAGAAATCAGCTTTTCAATATCTTTTAAATATACTTTTTCTTCAGCATCACAAAATGAAAATGCCGTGCCGTTAGCTCCGGCTCTGCCAGTTCTACCAATTCTGTGAACGTAGGTTTCTGCAATATTTGAGATTTCATAATTTACAACAAATTCCATATCGTCAATGTCAATTCCGCGGGCGGCAATATCAGTTGCTACAAGAACTCTTGTTGTTTGAGCTTTGAAATTTGCTAATGCTCGTTGTCTGGCATTCTGAGCTTTATTCCCATGAATTGCTTCAGCTTTAATATTATTTTTTACAAGGACTTTTACAACTTTATCTGCGCCATGTTTTGTTCTTGTAAAAACCAAAACTGTTTTTATTCTTTCGTCTTCGAGTAGATACATTAAAAGTGCATTTTTATTTCCTTTGTCAACAAAATACACAAATTGATTTACTGTATCTGCAGTTGTTGCCGAAGGGGTAACTTCTACTTTCTCTGGTTTGTTTAATATAGTGTTAGAAAGCTTTACAATTTCAGGTGGCATAGTTGCTGAGAAAAATAATGATTGTCTTTTTGCAGGGAGCAATAATAATAATTTCTTAACATCGTGTATAAAACCCATGTCAAGCATGCGATCTGCTTCATCTAACACAAATATTTCAATGTCTTTTAATGAAACAAATTTTTGATTGATTAAATCGAGCAATCTTCCTGGCGTTGCTATTAATATGTCAACTCCGCCCTGTAATGTTTTTACCTGTGGATTTTGATTTACTCCACCAAAAATAACTGCACTGGATAAATTTGTGTATCTTCCGTATGCTTTAAAGCTCTCGTTAATTTGAATAGCAAGTTCACGTGTTGGTGTAACAATAAGGCTTCTTATTTTTCTTTTTCCAATGACTTGTTTGTTTTTACTAAGAAGTTGTAATATAGGAACAGCAAATGCTGCTGTTTTTCCGGTGCCAGTTTGTGCACAACCGAGTAAATCGGTTCCTTGAAGAACAATAGGTATAGCTTGTACTTGAATTGGTGTTGGGGTTGTGTAACCTTCTTCTATTAATGATTTAAGAATAGGTTCAATAATTTGTAAGGACTGAAATTGCATTAAGTATTTATTTGGTGATTAATATGCCCTGTATATTTGGCGTGAAATTTTCTGATTTGTATTTTGCAAAGATACTAAATTAAATTGAAAGAGGTAATGTGCTGATTATATTGCATTTTGTCATTCTTCTTTTTTGTCATTCTGAACGTAATGTAATGAAGTGAAGAATCTAAAAACGAAAAGCAGATTCTTCGTCCGCCGCGGCGGATGCTCAGAATGACATTCTAAAATAATTATTCCCTTAACAAAATCTTCATTTTACAAAATGCGTACTCAGTGTTATTACAAAGTACCTTACAATCTACTAATGTAATTCCCATTATCTCATCAGTAAAAGTAATTTCTGTAATTAGCTCATCGTTAGGAACTGGGTACTTATTAATTTGAATTTCCTGTAATGATGCAATAATACCAATGGGTGGTGTGCCACCTTTCATTTTATAAGAAAAACCAAGTCGTGCTGCTGCCGATTGTGCCATGTTTTCGAGTAATCCTGCTTCAGATAAAAATCCTTCTTCACAAAACATTGAGTCAGATAAAACTTTAAAGCGTGTTAAAGTTTTCTTTTCGTCTGTGGAAATATGTTCATCAACCATTACCATTGGTAAACGTTGAGGAATAAGTTGAAATATATTTGTTAAATCTTTCATAACATTATTTAGTAAGATATTCCCATAACGGACCTTTTTTCCCTTTTGCACGTAGTTTATTTATTATTCCGGAAGAATCTTCGTCAGGAAAAACCCATCTTTTGCCCGATTCACTTGCAAATCTTTTAACTTCTTCTTCGTTATAGTCTTCAGAAATATAGTATTTTGGAAGTAGCAAATCGTCAGTTGGCAATATTTTTCCTTCAGCTAAAGCAATTTTGTAAAGTTCAGTATTAGGATATATTCTCATTCCGACAAATGGAAAAAATACGGTTCTTCCGAATTTCTTAGAATTATCAAATGTTTCCCGAAGTGTGGCTTTTGTTTCACCATATCCTCCAAGAATTAGAAAATGTGCAAAATCTATATCCAATTTGTTACAGATATTAGAAGTTGTAAGAATATCATTAAAATTAAATGGTTTTCTGTACGATGTTAGGGTTGTGTCGCAAAGCGAATCAGTGCCAAACTCTATATGTGTAAGACCTGCTCTTTTTAAAAGTACCAATAAGTCTTCGGGAAGATTCTTAAAATTAAAATATGCTCCCCATTTTATATTTAAATTTCTTTTAATGAGAAGTTCTGCAAATTCGTAATTAAATTTATTTTTAAGATTGAAGAGTGAATCAGTAAAAAAGAAATAATCAACTTTATTATCAACACTATATTTTTCAAGATTATCTACTAGTACTTCAGGGTTGTGAGTTCTGACATTTGTTCCCTCAATCAACGGGTAAGTGCAATAAATACATTGGTATGGACAACCTCTTTTTGTTTGAATATTTAACATACCGCTGGTTTGCCAGTAATAATCTGTCCAGTCGCTATTGTATGATGGTTGAGGTTGGCAGGTTGTACTATCTTTTTGATTGAATATTGTTATTCCATTATCTTTGAAAATTAAGCGAGGAATTTCTTTAAAATCAGTTCCATTTTCAATTGCTTTTATCAATTTGCATAAAGAAATTTCGCCTTCGCCATAAATACCAAAATCAGGTTGTAACAAATTGTACATTTCAATAGGAAAAATGGAATATCCCGGTCCGCCGATGATTATTTTTCCATTTGATTTTTTTCTTACAAGTTCTACTATTGTTTGGTAGTGCTTAATGTAGCTGTCTTTAGAATAGAAATTCACATCATCAACATTTCTAAAAGAAATACCAATGTAATTTGGATTAATTTTTTCAATAAGGCTTGTAAGTTCAGTATAACCTTGTTTATTAAAATCAAAAAGAGTTATTCCGATTTCAGGCATATTTTCTTCTAAATATGAAACAAGGTATGATATACCTAAAGGGTAAACCGGATATGGATCTTTTAGCTGGTTAGCCGATATAAAAAGAATATTTTTTTTCACGATAATTGTTCTTTCCAGAAAGGGTAATGATTAAACCATTGTAAAGGATACAAAGTAAGCATTTTTTCGAGTTCAAAAATATAGTCGGTTACAATTTCACGAAGTTCTTCTTCACGATTTGTTCTGTTTCTTACTATCGAGTAGGTTTTAGGAGGTGTTGCATAAAAATGATATTTGAAATGCTTTTCTTTCATCGCAAAAACAAAAGATACAGGTGTTCCATATGAAACCGCAAGTCTGAATGGTCCTGCAGGGAACAAAGCAGGTTTATTAAAAAGTTTTGCTTCTATAAATCTTTCACCTTCAATAAATCTGTCGCCATGAATGCAAATAATTTCTTTTTTTGAGATTGCTTCATTTATAAAAAATAAATGACTCATATCTTCTTTTAAAGGAATCAGGTTCATTGTTTTTCTAAGAATGGGATCAAGCAGATTTTTTATTTTTTCATGTTCGGCATCAAGAATTACAATGTTTACTTTTGTATTAATACGCTCGAGCATATTACCTGCCATTTCAAAGTTGCCAATATGGGCGCTGATAAGTAATCCGCCTGTTTCTTTTGCCATTTGACGAAGATATTCTTCTCCTTCAAAAATAAAGCTGAATTTAGTTTTAAAACCAGCCATTGAAGCAGTTTTATCAAGTAGAACTTTTCCGAAGTTCAGATAATTTTTAAAAATAGAAACGGCAGATTTAATTTTCCCAAAAAGAAAAATCTTTCGATAAAAGAAATTTAGCGATTTGTAAGATTTGGGAGAAAAAAAGAAAAAATAAATGGCTACAAAAAACAAAACAAAGTAAGCAACTGAAAGGCCGAAATTTTTAATAAAAAAAATAAAAATCCTGTAACCTAATGGGTTACCACGTGTTTTGCCTTTCCATGTTGCCACAAAGAAAGTATTACTTATTCACTGTTTTGAAGATGTAATCGTACAAGTCGTTAAGGTTGCGAACATCAACCATTTCTTCACCTTTTACTTTAAACTTGAATTCTTTTTCTATTACAACAGCAATGTCAACAAAATCAAGACTTTCTAAACCTAAATCGTCTTTTAATGATGCCTCAGGAGTAATTTGTTCTGGGTTTAATTCAAACTCTTCAATTAAAAAATTGTTAATTATTTGAACTACTTCTTCTCTATTCATACGAAATTATAATTTTCGCAAATATAGAAAAAATTTTATTTTATACGTCTAACTACCAAAGCAGAATTTGTTCCTCCAAAACCAAATGAGTTTGAGAGAAATGCATTTATTTCCTTTGGAGTGGTTTTAGTTGCAATGTTTATTTTCTGCATTGCTTCGTCGGGTTCTTCGTAATTTATGTTTGGTGCAACAAAATTATTCTGCATCATTAACATTGAATAAATCATTTCGCTAGCTCCAGCCATCCACATTTCGTGTCCGGTCATTGATTTTGTAGAACTTACAAGCGGTTTTGTGTTACCGAATATCGAATCAATTGCACTTGCTTCATTCATGTCGCCAAGAGGTGTAGAAGTAGCATGAGCATTAATATAGTCGATAGCGTCAGGTGAAAGATTAGCATCTTTTAATGAATTTGTCATTGCACGAATTGGCCCGTTGATATCAGGAACAGAAATATGTTTTCCATCAGATGAAAAGCCATAACCAACAATTTCTCCTAAAATTGGAGCACCGCGTTTTACTGCGCTTTCATATTCCTCAATAATAACAGTTGCTGCACCACCACTTGGAATTAGTCCGTCGCGGTTTTTATCAAATGGTCTAGATGCTTTTGTAGGTTCATTTTCACGTTTAGAGAATGCTCCCAAGCCATCAAAACTTCCTACGCAAAATACGTTAACTTCCTGAGCACCGCCGCAAATAACTCTTTCCTGATAACCGTGTTTAATAAGAAAATATCCCATTCCAATAGCATGAGAACCACTTGCGCATGCACCACTTACTGTGAAGTTAATACCTTTAAGTTTAAATATTACCGATAAATTCATTGTTACCGAAGAATTCATCGATTGAAAAACTGAACCTGAACCTACAAGTAAAGTATCCCGTTTTTCTCTTATTATGTCAATTGCATTTATTACCGGAACAGCAGAACTATCGTTTCCAAACAAAATGCCTACTTCGTTATTGTCTAGAAAATCCTGATCCATGTTAGCATTTTTTAATGCTTCAATAGTAGAAATATAGGCATATTCAGCTTGTTCTGGCATACTAACTCTTGCACGACGGTCTAATAAACCTTTTAGTTGAGGACGCTCTAAGAATCCTGTTAATGCTGACTGATAGCCGTATGTTTTTCTTTCGGCATCTAAAATAATTCCACTTTTTCCCTGATACAGAGAATCTTTAACTTCTTCTAAATTTTTTCCAATAGATGAGTAAATACCCATTCCAGTTATAACAACTCTTTTCATATAAATTAATTATGTATATAAGCCTCCGTTAATTGAAATTACTTCTCCTGTAATATAAGAAGAGTTTTCTGAAGCTAAGAAACCTGCCAATTCTGCAACTTCTTCGGGTGTTCCAAACCGATTTAACGGAATCATTGCTTTTAATTGTTGCTCGTCTAAATCAACTGTCATGTCTGTACTGATAAATCCGGGAGCAATTGCATTAACAGTAACTTTCTTTTTACCAACTTCCTGAGCTAGTGCTTTAGTTGCTGCTATTACTGCACCTTTAGCTGCCGAGTAATTTACCTGCCCTGGTAAACCTTTTAATCCTGAAAGAGAAACAATGTTTATTATTCTTCCGAATTTATTAACGATCATGTTTTTAAGTAAAAGACGGGTTGGATAGAAGAAGCCGTTTAGGTTTGTATCTATAACATCATTCCAGTGACTGTTTTCCATCCAGATCATTAAGAAATCCTTACGAATACCTGCATTATTTACTAATACTTCAATATATTGTTCGGGATTAGATTGTTGCCAATTTTCTAAAGCAGTCTCAACTTCTGGGAATTTGCTAACATCAAAGCGTAATATTTCACCGGATCCACCGGCATTTATAACATTATCGAGAGTTTTTTTAGCTTCGGTTTCATTGTTTAAATAATTTATCAAAACATGATAACCCATTGAAGCTAATTTTGTGCAAATTGCTCTGCCAATACCTCTTGAACCACCTGTAACTAGTGCAATTTTCATATGTCTGTTTAGTAGAAAATTAAATAATAATTATGCAAATTTATTATTTTTTTTAAATGAATGAACTGATAATAGCTATAAAAACAAAAGTTGACGAAAATGATCAAATTCATAATCGTCAACTTTATAAAAATATATTTTTTAATATCTGTAATGATCAGGTTTGTATGGTCCGTTAATTGGGACACCAATATAATCTGCCTGTTCCTGAGTAAGTTTTGTAAGAACTACACCAATATGCTCTAAATGTAAACGGGCAACTTCTTCATCTAAATATTTTGGAAGTCTGTAAACTCCAATTTCATATTTTTTAGAATAGAAGTCTAATTGAGCAAGGGTTTGATTTGTAAAGGAGTTACTCATAACAAAAGATGGATGTCCTGTTGCGCAACCCAAATTTACCAAACGACCTTCTGCCAATAAGATAATTGAATGTCCGTCAGCAAAAATATATTGATCAACCTGTGGCTTTACATTTACTTTTTTAATTCCGGGAAGAGCTTCAAGTTGGTTAACCTGAATTTCATTATCAAAATGTCCAATGTTACAAACTATTGCTTCATTTTTCATTTTTTGCATGTGTTCTGCTTTAATGATGTCTTTGTTTCCAGTAGTGGTAACAAAAACGTTTCCTTCAGGAAGAGCTTTTTCTAAAGTAGTAACTTCAAAACCTTCCATTGCTGCCTGTAGTGCACATATTGGGTCGATTTCAGTAACAATAACTCTTGCACCATAGCTTCTCATTGAGAAAGCGCATCCTTTTCCAACATCGCCATAACCGCAAACAACAACAACTTTACCAGCTAACATGATATCAGTAGCACGTTTAATGCCGTCTGCTAAAGACTCACGGCAACCGTATAAATTATCGAATTTAGATTTTGTAACAGAGTCGTTAACGTTAATTGCTGGGAAAAGTAATTCACCTTTTTCAAACATCTGATATAAACGGTGAACTCCGGTTGTAGTTTCTTCTGAAACACCTTTAATATCTTTTGCTAACTGGCTCCAGATTTTTCCATTCAATTTAGTTTGCTCACGAATTAGGTTTTTAATTACTTGTTCTTCGTGTGATGAGCAAGGAGAATCAACAAATGAAGGATCTTTTTCAGTTTTAATTCCCCAGTGAATTAACATTGTAGCATCACCGCCATCATCAACTATAGATGTTGGTCCTTGTCCGTTTGGAAAAGTAAGTGCCTGCATTGTACACCACCAATATTCTTCTAAGGTTTCACCTTTCCATGCAAAAACAGGAATTCCTGCAGCAGCAATTGCAGCAGCAGCATGATCCTGAGTTGAGAAAATATTACAACTTGCCCAACGAACATCAGCACCAAGTTCTGCAAGGGTCTCAATTAAAACTGCAGTTTGAATGGTCATGTGTAAAGAGCCAGAAATACGTGTTCCTTTTAATGGTTTTGTAGCTCCATATTTCTTACGTAATGACATTAGTCCCGGCATTTCGGTTTCGGCAAGTTTAATTTCTTTGCGACCCCAATCAGCTAGAGTCATGTCTTTTACTTTATAATTTAAAGTTTCGGTCATTGTTTCACTCATGTTATTAATTTTTTGTGCAAAGATAATTAAAATATAATTTTTTGAAATTATTTAATTGGTAAATACTTTAAGTTCTTACAAGTGAATAAAGTCAATTCTTACTTTATTATTTTTTTGATAAGAAGCCTACCTAAAATTATAATAACAAAATATAAAAGTAAATTATTGTTAAATATTCAATTCATTACTATATTAACTGAAATCTATGCTTATATTTAATAAACTTTATTTTAGAAATAATATGAATCAAACATCAAATAAACCTAAAAAAATAGAATCAATAATTCCACCTCCACCACATCATTGGGTTGGAAATGGATTCAAGGTAAATGGTTTTTTCCCTGGTGGACTAAGATCAGAAAGCAGAATGTCGCCCTTTTTTCTGCTTGACTACAATGCAAAAATGGAATTACCTCCAAGTGAAAAGCCAAGAGGTGTTGGAGTTCATCCTCACAGAGGATTTGAAACAGTAACTATTGCTTATCATGGAAAAGTTGAGCATCATGATAGTGCCGGGAACCACGATATAATAGGAGAAGGTGATGTGCAATGGATGACAGCAGCTTCGGGAATATTACATAAAGAATACATCGAAACAGACTTTAATAAAAAAGGTGGTGCATTTCAGATGGTACAACTTTGGGTTAATTTACCGGCAAAAGATAAAATGACAAATCCAAAATACCAACCCATAACATATAACAATTTTGGTAAGTTTAATTTACCTGATAATAAAGGAATCGTAAATGTTATAGCAGGTAATTTTAATGGGATAAATGGCGCGGCTTATACTTTTTCGCCAATGAATGTTTATGATATAAAGTTAAATGCCGGATCGTCATTAAAAATAGAATTACCCGAGAATTATAATACTGGAATTTTAGTGATTGAAGGTGATGCCGTAATTAATGAACAGAAAGTTCCAGAGAATAACTTTGTTTTATTTAAGAATAAAGGAACAGAGGTTGTTTTTACTGCAATAACAAATTGTACATTTTTAGTGTTAAGTGGTGAGCCAATAAATGAACCAATTGCTGCTCATGGTCCTTTTTTAATGAATACTGATAAAGAAATTCAAGACGCAATTGATGATTATTATTCCGGGAAATTCGGACATCTTGAAGATTAATTTTGAATTGTAATTTCTTTTTAGAAGAATTTCAATAATTTTACCAAAAAATAAAAATGAAGATTACAATTCCACTAATACCTTTAAAAGTAGAGCAGGGTGGTTGCCATATGTTGATTAAATCAAGGATTAATTCAAATATTGGTGGATATATAATTATTGACACAGGTGCTTCAATGTCTGCTTTTGACAAAGAAACATTTATGGATTATTCTGAATCACTTTTAAATGTAAAAGACATAAAATCATCGGGTATCACAAATGAATCACTTAATGCAGTACCAGTAATAATTAATAAAATATTTTTTGGAAGGTATTTGTTTAAAAATATTGAAGCAGTATTAATTGATTTGATTCATATAAATACATTGTATAGTGAATTTACAAATAAAAAAGTAATTGGTTTGATTGGTGGTACTTTTTTGAAAAAGTATAATGCAATTATTGATTATAAGAATAATAAACTGAAAATAGAAATTTAACAAAATATAATGAAAAAGATAAAAAGCATACAGGCATGGGTAGATAATGGCGATGAAACTTATATGAAGGAATGTCATGAGTATGATGAAAATGGTAAGGAGATTGCTAGAGAGAGATATTTTTCATCTGATTCGCTAGAAGAAAAAACCTTAACAAAATACAACGAAGAGGGGTTGATTGTTGAAGAAATAAATATTGGTGAAGATGGTGAAGTTAATGACAAAACAGCTATTCATCGTGATAGTAATGGGTTGCCTACTGAAATTATTGTTGAATATTTAGATGGTTCTAAAACAATTAAAACCTATTCCAGACAAGATAATAATAAAACAACAATTGTTACAGAAGTAAGTGACGAGGGTGAATTTGAAGGTAAGGTAAGGGTTAAAGTTGATGATAAGGGACATATTGTTGAGAATGCTGTTTTATCAGAAAATGATGAATTAGTAGAACAACATTTATATGAGTTCGATGAAAAAGGAAATATTTTAAAAGAGCTGGTGTTTGAAAAATCGCAGATGATTTCAGAAACAAAATATATTTATGACGAAAACATGAATCTTGTAAAAAGAATTATGTTAAACCCATCCGGAGATACTATAGATTGGGCAATTTTCAGATATGATGCTAATGGAAATATCTCAGAACAGCAATACGGTGATCATACTTTATATAAATTAGAGTATAATGAAAAAGGTAAGGTTGTAAAAGAGCAAAAAGTAAATGCTATGGGTATGATGGAATATAGTAAGAGTTTTGAATATAACGAAGAGGGAGATTTAATGAAAGAAGATAATCTAATGGAAAAAACTACCTACAAGTACATCTATTATGAATAGAAAAGTCGGCTTCCGGGAGGAAACCGACTTTCATTAACCCAAACAACTAACAAACTATGAAAACCGATAATGGTGTTTAACCGGTACAAAGATATAATCAATATATATACATTTTTAATTTTTTTGGCAGACTTTAATAAAAAGTTTACTAAAATTCGTTTTTTATTGATAAACGTATAGGGATGATTTTTAACAATATAAACCGTTTTAGTTGAATGGCTAAATTGTAGATATTAAACAGTTTATGTGTTTTAGAAAACAATCAAATATTTTAATATATGATAAAAAATCCTATATTTGTAAAGGATTGCATGATGTAAATAAATATTGTAACTGTTATGAAAAAATTTTTAGTTTTAATTACTTTTTTAGGAATAGCTTATACCGGTTTTTCGCAGATTAATCAACAGGTAGTTGTAAATCAGGAAGCGCAGTTCCCGGGCGGTGATCAGGCATTGGTGCAGTATATTTATCAGAATATAAAATGGCCTGATGCAACTAAAGGAAACTTAATAATGGATGAAATGACAATCAGCCTTGATGTACTTCCCGATAGTTCAATTGCCAATGTGGTTGTTTTGAAAAAAGTCGGATTTGGTATAGATGAGGTTGTGGTTGATATGATAAAAAAGAAAAAGTTTATTCCTTCAATTCAAAATGGTGTAGCTGTAAAAATGAATGTAATGCTTGGAGTCCCAATTCAGGTGAGGAATTAAATAAAGCTATTTTTTATTTATAAAATTATAATTAATAATTCTCCTTTTTTTGAGAAGTTCATATCTATAGTCACAATATTTTAGCTTTATTTTTAATCAGGTTTAAGTATATTTGCTAAATTTTTATTTTTTAGACTAAGCAAAATTGAGCATGGACGACATAAAAATATTTATACAAAATGAAATAATGAACCTTGCTTTTGTTAAAGTAGGTTTTGACGATTCGTTAATTAAATCGAAAGTATTAGATTCAATCACTGTTGTTGATTTATTAGTTTCTATTGAAGAAAAAACAGGTAAAAACATTCCGCAACACTTAATTAGTCCAGATAACTTTGACACTATAAATATTATTATTGAAACTTTAAAAAAGCTTTAAATTAAAAAAATGAAAAAGGTAGGGATTATTTATCTTGTTCCATTTTTTTTAGCTTTTGCATTCATATACTTTTTCAACAAATATTTAAACTCTGAATTACTTCATAACAACGTTAACAATAGTTCAGATTCTTCTTCTTTATATATAGAAAATTTTCAGGCTAATCAATTTTATGAAGATAGGTTCCTATTAGATAACGATAGTTCTAAAACAATATTTATGTTAGGCTCATCTGAGCTTAGTAATTCAACAGAAGCAATACCTTATAATTTTATTTCAAATAATTTTAAAACAAAAGTTGTTGGTATAGGACATGCTGGCAACCAGTGTTTTTCAATATATTCGCAATTACTTGCAAACGAAAAACGTTTAAAAGATGCAAACATTGTAATAATTCTATCTCCAGGCTGGTTCGAGTCAAAATCATCAAAAGGAACTTCTTCTGCAATTTTTTTGGAATATAATTCTGAGTGGTTCTTGAAAACAATTAACAATAACAAAAAGGATACTGAATTTACTGCATATGAAAACAAGAGAGTTTCTCAATTATATAATGAATTTAACTCTCCTAATCTTGAAATAAAATTAATGAACTTTAAACATCGTTCAACTTCTAGTTTTATTCATAAAATATTGTTTTATCCTGTTATTTTATCCGACAATTTATTAATAGAACTTAAAGAAAAGATACAACCAAAAAGAATAACATTAAACCCAATAAATAAATTTCCATTTATATCAGAAGACATCCAAATTAACTGGGACAGTCTTTTTACATCATCAAAAGAATTAATTATTAAAAATTCAAATAATAACAGATTTGGTATTAACAATAATTATTATACTGAATATGTTCATGGAAAAAGAGGAAAAGTTGAACCTGTTAATGAATGTTTTAATCAGGAATTAGAAGATTTTAAAATGCTTATTAAACTATTAAAAAAGAAACAGACAAATGTGTGCTTTGTTATATCTCCACTAAACCCCATATACTGTAGTAACTTAAAAGAATTAACACCTACAATAAATATAATTAACAACGAAATAGAATCTAATGGCTATAGCTATCTTAATTTATTTGAAACAGATACTTTAAAATACGATAAAGCTGTTTTGTTTGATATCATGCACATGTCAGAATATGGCTGGTATAAGATTGATAAGTTTATTGTTGAAAAATTTAAATTAACAAAATGAAAAGAAGTATTATAAAATTTTTATTAAATATTATATTATATTCAATTATTGCGATATCAATTTATTTATTGTATTCGCCATTAAATAATCACCATAACAATAAAACAAGTTCTTCAATTCAATTTGTATATCAACAGTTTTAATTATGCTCCCATTTAGCTCCTTTGAGTTTTTTATTGTAATGGCCATGTTTATAGGAACAATGGCAGGAGCAAAATATATTTTCCCTAAAATATATTATAAATATTTACTCGCTACATTAAATTTATTATTCTTATTTGTTATTTACCCTAAACCATTTCATTTTATTGCTTTAATTTTATTTTCATACTTTATTACTTATCTTATTGCAGATGTTTTCAAAATCAAAAAAAAGATTTGGGGTATACTGTTTCTGCTTCTTCCAATGCTATTGGTAAAATTTAATATACACTTTGACTTTTACCCATTTGATCTGAATAACATAATATCATTTGCAGGATTATCATATGCAAGTTTTAGAATTATGGGCTATTATATGGATAAAGCCCCAAATGAAAAGATGGCAGATATTATTAGCTATACAAATTTTCTGTCTTTTACTCCAACATTATTAATCGGACCAATAGATAAATATAGTCGTTTTAAATCTTCTCAGGATATTGGGTTTTTAGCTATTAATACAGAGAATTTCATTATTGGCTGGAATACCCTTGTAAAAGGAATTGCATTTAAGTTTATTATTGCTGAGGTTATTGATAGATACTGGTTGAACATTTATCCTGATACAAGTAAGGAAATTTTGCACATGTTTAACAATATGTACTCTTATTACTTTTATCTGTTTTTCGATTTTGCTGGTTATTCGTTTATGGCTTTAGGAATTGGTAAAATGATGGGAATTAATGTGCCCGTAAACTTTACAAATCCATTTTTAGCTGTTAACCCACAAGACTTCTGGAGAAGATTTCATATAAGTCTTGGAGAATGGCTTAAAGACTATTTTTTCACTCCTTTATATATGTTTTTAACCAGAAAAAAGAGTTTGAAAAAATATCCTGTATTACGACAAAATATTGCACTAATATTAACTTTTCTTTTAATGGGTTGCTGGAATGGATTTAAGTTAAATTACATTTTAAGCGGAACGTTGTTAGGGATATTCTCAGCAGTTCACAACACCTACATAATTCAATGTAAGAAAAAAGGAAAGGATATTATTTTTGGAGATATGAATCCTATTGCAATTAAAATAATTAGCATTATCTTAGTTTTTAATACTTTTGCATTTGCACTATATGTTTTTAGCGGAAGATTTCCATTTTTAAATTAATTTTATGAGATTTTGCTTTGATCAAAAAGAGTTTATTGAACAATCTATTGAACCGGATAGATTATCAGTAATTGATAAAAACAGAGAACTAACATGGCTTCAATTCGAAACTGAAGTAAATAATATCTGTTTATTTTTTAAACAACAGAATTGGGATAAGCTTGGAAAACCTGTTATTCTTTATGGACACAAACAGGTAGAAATGATTAAAGTAATGTATGCAATGATGAAACTTAACATTACATACATACCCATTGATATTATTTACCCTAAACAACGCATTTTAACTATCCAACAATTAGCAAAAGTAGATATCGTTTTAAATTGCACCGATAATTTTCTTGATTTTGAAAACACAACTGAAGTTAAAGTAAAGCCAAATGAACTTATCATCCAGAAACAAGATTCAACTCCAATTTTATCAAATAATATAAGCCCTGATCCGTTAATCTATATTATTTTCACATCAGGCAGTACAGGTGAGCCAAAAGGAGTACAAATTTCAACTAAAGCTGTTCAGTCATTTACAAAATGGATGGCTAATGATTTCGGATTTTCGTCAAAAGATGTATTTATTAATATTGCTAATTTCAGTTTCGATTTATCTGTTTATGAAGTAATGACCTTTGGTGTATTAGGTTCTACTTTACTTTTAAATGATCTTGAAATAACCAAAGATGCTGAAATATTAATGCAAAGAGTAGAAAAACATCAAGGTACAATCTGGGTTTCTACTCCTTCATTTGCTCTTACTTATGCCAGAATCGGTTACGATTCAAGATTAAATTCTTTAAAATATTTTTTATTTTGTGGCGAAACACTCCCACATACAACAGCTGCAACATTATACAAAGAATATTCTAATGCAATAATTTATAACACCTATGGTCCAACAGAAGCAACTGTTGCTACAACACAAATAGAAATTACAAAAGAAATTATAGACAAATATAATCCGCTACCTGTTGGCTATCCAAAACCTGAATGCGAAATTCTTATCGAAACTGAGAATTCAGAAGAAAAAGAAGGTGAATTGGTAATTGTTGGTGACCATGTTTCTGTAGGTTATTTTAACAACGAGGAATTAAACAAGCAAAAATTCTTTTTACATAATGGTAAGCGTGCCTTTAGAACTGGCGATTTAGCTTATTACGAAGACAATATGCTTTTTTGCAATGGCAGAAACGACGACCAGATAAAAATGCATGGATTTAGAATTGAGTTAAACGAAATAACAAATGCAATTTGCAAAAACGAAGTAGTTTCTTCTGCAGCAACAGTTGGACTTAGAAGAAATAATGAAGTAAAAAAAATAGTAAGCTTTGTTATTCCTAAAATTGCAATTGATAAAACAGAGCTTAATAAAATACTATTACCATTTCTAGAAAAATCTTTACCTTACTATATGATTCCCGGTGATATAGATATAGTAACCGATTTTCCATATAGTACAAGCCATAAAATTGACAAGAAAAAACTAACAGAAGATTACCTTAAAAGGCAATTTAATAATGATTAAAACTTCCTAAACCCAATAATTTCTCTAACTTCATTTATTGTTTTAGTAGCGCTAATCCTTGATTTTTCAGCACCATGATTTATTACTTTACGTAAATAATCATTGTCTGCTTTTAATTCAGTTATTCGCTCACGAATTGGTGTTGTAAATTTAATAATATCTTCTGCAAGTTGTTTTTTTAAATCACCATATCGAATTGAGCAATCGTTATATTTTTCTGTAAAAAAGGTTACAGTTTCTGGTGTTGAAACAACTTTTAAAAGTGTAAAAAGATTTCTTATCGATTCAACCATTTCCTGATTTGGGGTTGTTGGACCTGCATCAGTTACAGCACGCATAACTTTTTTTCTTATTACTTCAGGTTCATCGGCTAAATTAACTGCATTACCTTCTGATTTTCCCATTTTGCCAGAGCCATCTAATCCAGGTATTTTTACTAACTCCTGACCGAAATTATATGCAGTTGGCTCCGGAAAATAATCAACATTGTACATTCTGTTAAAACGAGCTGCAAAATTTCTTGTCATTTCTAAATGCTGTTCCTGATCTTTTCCTACTGGCACTTTTAATGCACGGTGAATAAGAATATCGGCAGCCATTAAAACAGGATAGGTTAATAATCCTGAGTTTACATTATTTGGTTGTTTTCTGGCTTTATCTTTAAAAGTTGTACAACGTTCTAGTTCGCCCATGTATGCGTTCATATTTAACAAAAGATACAATTCGGGAATTTCGGGTATGTCAGATTGTCTGTATAAAGTGCATTTTTCAGGATCAATACCACAAGCTAAATATTCTACTAAAACCTGTTTTGTTGTTTCAAATAAATTTTCTGGTGTTGGATGAGTTGTTAAAGAGTGATAATCTGCAATGAAGAAAAAGCAATTACTTTCTTCCTGCATTCTAACAAAATTTTTCATGGCACCAAAATAATTTCCAAGGTGCAAATTTCCTGTTGAGCGAATTCCGCTTAATACAATTTCCATAATTTATTTTTTTGCAAAACTACTAAAAGAAAATATCCCACAAATATACTATTGCAATATATCTTGCTAATTTTCCTGCAGTCATGAATATAGTTACTTTATAAACGTTTATTTTAAGGAGTCCCAATGCAACGGCAATAACATCTCCAATAATAGGAAGCCATGTTAAAAAGGCAGCTAACCCTGTATATTTTTTTATCCGTAACTGCATTCTTTCAAGTCTTTCTTTTTTTATTCTTAAATATTTTTCAATCCAAACCCATTTTCCAAGATAACCCAAACCATAACTCGACATTCCTCCAAGAGTGTTACCTATTGTAGCTATAGTTATTGACCAGAATGCATCATATCCTCCAGTTACCATTCCAACTACTACTGCATCTGAGCTAAAAGGAACTATTGTTGCTGCTAAAAAAGAAGCAAAAAATAATCCGGCATAACCAAGTTCGAACCAGTAAGACATTTTTGGATTTAGGAATTAGGATTTTCGATTTAGGATTAATTTTAAAGTTAAACTTATAAAACGATAAACTGACAACTGTTTTATTTAAGTTCATCTTTTTTTTCGGGTTTTTTTTCTGATTCTAGAACATTTCCTAAAGTTTCAGTTACAGAGGGATAAACTTTTACAACCAATTCACTTAATGGATTATAAAGAAGTGAATTGTTTCTTATATTTTCTTTTAAGAATAATCCATTTTTATCATATTTGTTTACAAGTAAAAGAAGTACACTTATTATTACAATAGTTTTTGCAGCACCAACAACTGCTCCGGCTAATTTGTTAGGTATACCAAGTGCAGCAGATTTTACAAGTTTATCAACACCTTTTGCAACTAAAAAAACTATTATTACAATTATTAAGAATGTGACTGAAAATGAAATCAATGGTACATAATCTGATTTAATTTCAAACCATTTCGAAATATATCCTGCAACAAATCCCGAAAAAATAATTCCGCCATATAGTCCTAGCATTAATGCAGCTAATGATGCAATTTCAATAATAAAACCTTTGGTAAAGCCTTTATAGCCGAACCATAAAATAGGAATAATTAACACTAAATCAATAAAATTCATTTTAAATATTTTTTTATCAAATGTATAAACCAATCGAGAAACAAAAAACTTTTTGACTGTATTTAAAATAAAAAATTTTAAGTTTGTATAAACAAAATTAAGTTAATGGCAATTCTTCAATCTCTAATCAGTTGGTTACATATTAAACGAATGACTCAAATTGATTTATTTCGTAAATATCCGGTTGATGTTCAGTTGGAAATGAATTATAAATTACTCAAAAAAGCACGTGAAACAGAATTTGGAAGAAAATATAACTTTGAAAGTATAACATCAATTAGGGAATTTCAAAATCGAGTGCCATTGTCAGACTATGAAAATTTAACTTCTTATATATCAAGGTTACGTAAAAACGAACAGAATATTTTATGGCCATCAGAAATTAAATGGTTTGCTAAATCATCTGGTACAACAAATGATAAAAGTAAATTTATTCCTGTTAGTAAAGAAGCATTAGAAGATTGTCATTTTAAAGGTGGTAAAGATATAATTGCACTATTTTCATCCCAGCGTCCAAATTATGAGTTATTTAAGGGTAAAACCTTAGGGCTTGGTGGTAGTCATCAAATAAATGAATTTAGTAATGAATCGTATTATGGCGATTTGTCGGCAGTATTAATTCAGAACTTACCTTTTTGGGCAGAATTTTTGAGAACCCCAAATCTTGAAATAGCTTTAATGGACGAATGGGAGAGCAAAATAGAAAAAATGGCTCATGCTACAATAAAAGAAAATGTTACAAGTATTGCCGGTGTTCCTTCATGGACATTGGTTTTAATGAAACGCATTTTAGAATTAACAAATAAAAAAGATTTATCCGAAATCTGGCCAAATCTGGAAGTCTTTGTTCATGGAGGTGTTAGCTTTGAACCATACAGAGAGCAGTTTAAAAAGTTGTTCACTTCTGATAAGATGAATTATCTTGAAACATATAATGCATCGGAAGGATTTTTTGCAATTCAGGATGATTTGAATACTCGTGATATGTTGCTAATGCTAGATTATGGGATTTTTTATGAATTTATTCCTATGGAGGAATTTGGAAAAGAAAATCCTAAGGTGCTAACAATTGGTGAAGTAGAACAAGGAAAGAATTATGCATTGGTAATTACCACAAATTCCGGATTATGGAGATACATTATTGGTGATACGGTTAAATTTACCTCTTTGTATCCGCATAAAATTGTTATAACAGGGCGCACAAAACATTTTATAAATGCATTTGGCGAAGAACTTATAATCGAGAATGCCGAGAAAGCAATTAAAATTGCAAGCGAAAAAACTCATGCCGAAATCAGAGAATACACTGCAGCACCGGTATATATGACAGAGTGCTCAAAAGGTGCACACGAGTGGCTTTTTGAATTTTCTACACCTCCGTCAAGTATTGACTATTTTATGGAGATACTTGATAATGCTTTAAAATCTGTTAACTCTGATTATGAAGCAAAGAGATATAGAAATATGTCTTTAGATTTTCCAAAAGTTACTGTTTTACCTGATGGAACATTTTACAAATGGCTTAAGGATAAAGGAAAACTTGGAGGGCAGCACAAAATACCACGACTTGCGAATCACCGCGAATATATTGATGAACTGTTAGCATTAAAAAACAAGATTATTTAATGAAAGTTTTATTATTAATACTGTTATTTGTTATACTTAATTCAACAGAGTTAAACCCTTTTATGCAAGTTAGTGCAAATGCTGATATTGTATTAAACGATGCATTAGGTAATATATATACAGTAAAAGAAAACAATCTTATTCTTTATTCCAGTGAAGGCAAAAAACTTTATTCTTATTCTAATTCCTTTCTGGGCAATATCTCAATGGTAGATGTTACTGATCCGATGAGAATATTACTGTTTTTTAAAGAGTTTAATAAAGTTATTTTTTTGTCAAATAAGCTTTCAGAAATAGGAAGTCCAATAGAACTTGATAATTCAGGTTATAGTCAGGTAAATATTTGCTGCACATCAAATTCGGGAGGCTTCTGGATATTTGATTCGCAAATGCTACAACTTATTCATCTAAATGGTAATTTAGAAGCAGACAGGAAAGGGACTATTATTCAGTCTGTTTTTAACAAAAGTGAAAATATTCCTGTAAAATTGTTAGAAAATAATGATATTATATATATGTCGGTTCCAAAAACAGGATTGCTGCTTTTTGATAAATTCGGAGTATATAAAAAATTGATTCCAATTACTGAAATAAATTATTTCCAAATAATAGGAGATAACATTATTTATTTGTCAGAAAATAAACTTTGCTCATATTCACTTATTAAGAATGAACTAATTCAGGAAATTAATCTTGATTTAAAAATTAAATCAGTTTCGGTTTTTAAAGACAAAATGATTGCTTTAAACGATAATGAAATATTGTTTTTTAATATTAACAACTAAGCTATAATTATTTTAAAGAAAAATTTTCAGAAAATGCGATTAGTTGTTAATTAAAAAAAACTTTTAGTGATAAAATAATTTGTATTTTCGGATATTAAAAAAAGCACAAAAAATGGGAATGCACATAGCCATTGCAGGTAACATCGGATCAGGTAAAACCACGCTTACAGGGATGTTGGCAAAACATTACAAATGGGAAGCTCATTACGAAGACGTGGAAGATAATCCATATTTAAATGATTTTTACGAAGACATGCACCGTTGGTCTTTCAATTTGCAGATTTATTTTCTAAACAGCAGATTTAGCCAGATAGTTGAAATAAGAAAGTCAGCAAAAACTGTTATTCAGGATAGAACCATTTATGAAGATGCTTTTATTTTTGCACCCAACCTGCATTCTATGGGATTAATGTCGTCAAGAGATTTTGAAAATTATTTTACTCTCTTTAATTTAATGACATCATTAATTCAACCACCGGACTTGCTTATTTATTTACGTGCTTCTGTTCCACGATTAGTAGAACAAATACAAAGCAGAGGCAGGAAGTATGAAAGCGGAATACGTTTGGATTACCTTAAAAAACTTAATGAGCGTTACGAATCATGGATTTCAGGTTATAGTATCAGCAAATTATTAGTAGTGGATATTGATAAAATTAATTTTAGCCAGAAACCTGAAGATTTAAGAGAAATTATCAATAAAATTGATGCTGAGATTCATGGACTTTTTCCTTCTAAATAATTAAAGGTTTTAAAAGTCAGTGGTAATTGCATAAATAAAGGGATTTCCTTTTTCAAATCTTACACAGAAATCATCCAAATATATTGGAGACTTTCCCACATTCCATATATATGTATTAAAATAAACAGAATCTTTTGGTAAATTAATATCAGTTAAGCGGGCAGCTAAATTTATTGTTTGCCATTTATTTTTAACATAATAAAAATCTTTAGATGATGCTCCAATCCATGATATTAGACTGTCATTTTTATCCATTAATGTTAAAACTATTGTTGCATCTTTAGGAATATTTTCAGAGTAAAGCTTGACTGTGATATTAATAAAATCATGTTTGCTGCATTTATATTTTTGTAGAGTTCCTTTAAAACCTGGTCCCCATTCTTCACCTTCACTGAATTTATAACAATAGTTAGTGGAATCGGTAGGACTAATACAAATATTTGCCTGATTAAAAGACCAATCAACAAGTTGTTTGTCAAAATAATTATTTGTTTCAAAATAAAATCTTGAAATATTATTTTGTGGTAATTTTGAAAAAACATACCATTCGTAACCAAACCCTACAGATCGTTTAACAAAGTATGGATACTCTGATTGAGCAATATCGTAATTCTGGAGTGGCATAACTCCTACATGAACAATTGCAATGTAATTGGTATGTAATTTTTTTATATAATTTTTAAAGCCAATATTATTAAGCATATCAAAAACATAAAGATTACATGGTATTTTATGATGATACTTTAATGTATAATATTTAAGATAAAATGGTTCATAACCATTAATTAGCAATGATACCGGTTGTTTTAATGAATCCATTAATGCTATTTGATTTATTGCAATAGCATCATAGCTTTGATTATAAAAGAAATTATAATATTGTCTTCCAATCACTAATGTGGGAATGTTAATGCAACAAATTAATAAAACTAAAATAATATTGATTTTAACTTTTAGAGGTGGGAAAAAGGAGAAGGCAACAATAAATAAAAAGGGAACAGAAAAAATTAATGCAGAATATTGTAAAATTGGCTTCCCGTAAATTGAATATAAATATCCTGTAACAATTGGTAAAATTAGCCAAATTAATCCTGTTATTCTTAATGCATTTTTGTCTTTTTTATTACTGTTCTTAACAAATAGAAAAATTCCGATAGCAGTTATAACTAAAAAGAATATTTCTGCCCAAATTGAAAAATGAAAAACAAATTCTAAGTATGTAATAAAAAATGAACTTCTAGGCTTTGGAAGCCAGTTTAATCCACCATGTGATAATTGCGTAATAAAAATACTTATATGTGGTAAGGTAAGTAAGCTAGCAATAAAGCAAAATATCAGGTATTTTTTAAGAAGAAGATTTTTTAAAAACAAAGTGCCAGTGATAGCAGCTACTAAAGCAGAAAATAGCGTGAAATAATGATTGTAGGCACAAAGTGCAGCTGTTATTGAAAAACCAATCCAGTAAAATATTTTATCTCTTTTTTCGAGAACAACTTGAGACCAGAAATATATAAATAATAGAAAAAAGAATAATCCTGATGCATAAGGTCTCTCAATTTGACTATACATTACTGTAAACTGAATAGTTGCAATAAATGCTGATGAAAGTAATCCAACTGTTGGATTAAACCATTTTTTTCCAATAATAAAAATTAGCCATACTGAAGCAATGCCGCATAAAATAAATGGCAGTTTTACCGACATTTCTGAATAACCGAAAAATTTTACCCAATAAAATAGAAAAATCTGAATTCCAGCCGGATGACCGTCTCTAAGTATTCCTAAATCAATAAGTGAATTAATTGAATCATAATTTGTTCTTGATAAAGCACTGAGTTCATCTAGGGTAAAAGGGATGTTATTTAGCTTATACAACCTTAAAATGGAAGCAATAACTACAATAGTTAATGCAATTAAATTATCTCCTTTAAAATATTGAATGGTTTTAGAAAAAAATGTGTTTTTGTTTGTGGCAACCATTTTGTAAAGTTGAATATTTTTTCAAAAATTGCAAAAACTTAAATTATGAATGGACAAATTGAATTGTACGAAAAACTAAATGAGCTCGGGATTCAGTTTATTTATCATGAGCATCCTCCAGCGCCTACAATTGAAATAGCCATGCAATACTGGAAAGATCTTGACTCATCTCATTGTAAAAATTTATTTTTCAGAAATCATAAAGGTAATAAGCATTATCTTGTAATTCTAGAGCATAAACAAAATCTTGATATTCATTCACTTGAAAAAATTCTTAAACAGGGAAAAATTTCTTTTGCTTCGCCAGAAAGAATGCTAAAATATCTCGGACTTACGCCAGGTTCAGTTTCTCCTTTTGGGTTAATAAATGATAAAGGTCATGAGGTTCACGTATTTATTGATGAGAACCTTAAGCAAAGTAAAACTATTAGTTTTCATCCTAATATTAATACAGCTTCATTAGTTATTAAATTAGATGATTTAATTTTGCTTCTAAAATATTTTGGAAACAAATTTGAGTTTATTGATTTAGTTGAAAAATAAAAATTAAATGTTTGTAAACTATTAAATTATGTCAAAATATTAAAATCAAAAACTTTGATATTAAGTTTTTTCTTATTTTTGAATAATGATAAAATTTTTTTATACATATATTATTGCTGCAATTCTTGTGACTGTTTTATTGCACAAAGCCAATGCACAGTCAATTCCTACTGCAGAGGAAAATATTCCT